>JAATVR010000699.1 GCA_014523665.1 Nitrososphaerales archaeon TH526 | reverse complement strand
TGCAACCCATAGCTAATTCAGATATATCATTTCTGTACGAGTCTGCTTCTCAAGCAATCTCTCCATCCAGCTTAGAAGCTATTGACAAGCAAAGCGCTGATACAGGTGGCAAGTTTAACGCTAAGACAAATACACCTGATTCACAGGGCATAGTATCTGTAACTGCGGTCTACAATGGAAGTGGTCTATATCATTCCGTAGCTTCAGATCCGGCATTAGTAATAGTATCTAATTCAAGTCTTCCACCATAGCTCTCAGTCGAAACTATAACTTTATTTTTTAGATCATATACCGAACCGAACAAATCCAAACAGCTTGACGATAGTTGCGGTGAAAAACAATCTGTTTTCTAATCGGTTTAATTAATATTTGCAGCCACCACTAATCAACGATATAATAAATTCCCTCCCGCGATGTGACCAATGTAATTCACCAGTTACTGATTCTATAGAAATAGAAATAGAAAATCATGGAAGAGTAAAATTAGGCAAAGCATTGGCGATTCATGGATTTGCGATGATTGTATGGCAGAAAGAATCGGTAATGAAAAAAGTTCTTCTAACTCAAGAATTCAGGAGGACAGTACAGTAATAGTGTACATCATGAACAAATGAGAGATACAAGTAAATCAGACACTCCACCGGCGGACGATAAATTATGAGAAGAATTGATAGATCATCTCCTGAATATCTATCTTGCACTTCTAATCAGTATGATATTTTCGGTCATGTTGTGGTGAAATGATTTGTGAAATCTTTCTTTCATTACAAGTCTAAATACTTCTTTGAGAAGAAATGAGTATTTGTATCCCGTATCATGTCTAATTACGATTTTATGTTCGTGTCGCGTCTCATCGAATCTGCTAGGTGTCTGTGTAATTCTTAGCCAAGTATTGACTATGTCTAGAAAAGATGAAAAACTAAATTCTCCACGTAACAGTATACTCATCTCTTCGAGATCGTTTGCTGCGGATTGTGCGAACTCGGAAAGCTGTTGTTCTGTGAGTTGGTCAATCGCTTTAGCTATTATTGATTTAGGAATGTAGGACATCCTAGCTAGAGGGGCATTCGAATACCAGTCTAAGTGATTTTTGATTATTTGATTGATTTTTGTGTTAAAACTCACATCTTTGAATGCGGATTCATATTGCAATTTATCAACATTCTCAGTAGGCATTGTAATAGTCATTGGTTTGCCAAAGTTTTCTGAATCAACATCTTCAAAGTTACTCTTTTGATTATCTGCGGAATAATTCTTAAATCTAAAGTTTGAAGTTGAAGTAGAAGTAGAATCATAATCAGATTTGTAATAGTTATCCATTTCATCATCCTCATCATCATCGATAGGATAGTCAGACATTTACTATCGTACGCTCTTGCTCAATATAGATAATAAATCTTGCAATCTGAATAGTATATGATATTATTTGCCATTATATACAGGAAGCAGACCAAAACAAGATATGGACTGATAGTAGTCAGCAAAATTGGACTGATTATTGAGGATTATATCAGTTTGTCACTTTTGTAAATTAAAATTTAAATATCGGTATGAATATTAGGTCTACTTGCTTTGAAGTCAGTGGAGATTCCAAAGCCATCATCGACTACAACCTGTGCTACTTTTAGGTTACCTAAAGAAAAGTTAGAGCAACTACGTAAAGTATCTCAAACCAAAGATGTCACTCCTAACACATTGGTTAATCAAATAATCAATTCATATCTAGATTGGCACAGTAGAGCTGCACATGCCAAGCTATACTACTTACCCAAATCATTTTTAATTAGATTGCTTAATGAGCTAACAGAAAAAGAATTAAATGAGCTAGCACGTGACGTAGCAAAGAATGATTTTGTAGATATTAGCCTATTTCTTCGGGGTGGATTTAATTTAGATTCAACTTCAAATATTGCAGAACCTTGGTTAAAAATAGCGCAGATGCCATATAGGATTGAAATCAATGGAGATGGATGCAAGATCATAATTGAGCACGATATGGGCATAAAATACTCATACTTTATCAAAGAAATCTCTAGATATCTCTTGGAAGTAGCATTTAAAGCCAAGTCGTCTTGTGATGTTACAGAGAATGCTGTTATTATAAAAATCGAGCAGTGATGTATCTATTAGTCTCTAAATAGCTTGTTGAGTATTATACTGTACAATATATGAGGCAGCAGCAGTTGCTCTTAATACAAGATCTGACTGTATCACAGGTCCTACGAGTTTATGGAAAGCAATTTACAGATTACTGAAAGATATTCTGACGGGCATAATGGTAGGTGTGCACTAGATGTAATAATGAGTTATTATGGTTGGAACGGTGAAGATGATTCTCAGGCCGCTAGTAAATTATTAGGCACTTTAATCGCATTGAGATCTGCAGGCATTGACAAGAATTTGCTATTAGAAATGAATGACTCAGGTTTTACGTTTGCCGAGATAGCGGATTACATAGACCAAATAATGTGAATTGGGAATTGCACAGTCGCTGCAATGAATTTGTGATTGCCGCTCATAGTTACAATATCTTAGTCCGACTCACTATCTATACGCTAGCAACACTAAGTCAAATTGACTTTACAGAAGTTAGATTGCTGTCAAGACTATTGCGTCATTTCTTCCCACTATTTTAACAATTTCAGACCACTCCACGCGCGCGATATTTGGCATCTTCTTTATCTCTTGAATAATATGAAATAGTTCGTCTGAAGTTCTATAGATTATTCTTGCCACAACATTTACAACAGGATCACCAATTCTAAGCGATGTTTCTATTACTCGTGGTCCATACGAACCGTTAGTACTTTTATTGATCTTCTTTGAAATATCTGATGAAAGTCTGATGCCAATATTTTCAGTAAGAAGTCTATTTGCTATTTCTACGCAATCTCCCTTTTCAACGGTAATCAAAATGTCTGCGGTTCTCCAACCAAACTGCTTAGCATCAAGTTCATAACTTTTCCTGACTATTGATGAATGTTCGAGGGCTGTTCTTCTTCTTTGTACAGTAGATAATGGTATCCTCAACTTTTTTGCCAATTACCAAATACATGGTAATTGTAGCAGCAATGGCAGTAATGCTCATCGGCGCAACAGCACTCGCAACATTAGAAAGCGCATTTGCAGGAGGACATGGAGACAAAAAGAGTTATGAAAAGAACCAAGCAACATCACAAGCCAACGCATGTGGAAATGGTAAACTACCGTACAATGTATTCTGTCAAAACATTGGCTCTCAAGTTCAGGGCGATGAGAACGGAGTAATCTCAGCATCAGCCCAAGAATTCGACGACTAAGAAGCACAGCAACACCCGTAATTTGTTCAAACCGACTCTTTTTTTATTTTCTTTTCAGTTACCGACTCTTATTAACACAATATTATTTAGTAAATCAATCTGTTCAATGATTCTGATTGGATGTCTGATAAAAATTGCAGATTATCTGGATAGACTTGACAAATAACCAACTTATCGATCTGAATCAAACTTTTGAAGATAATTTTTACCATCTGATGCTATAACTAGCTCGTTAAACTGATTTGTAACTACATAATGTATTTGCTTCAAAGCATCTATCCAAGTTTTAACTAGTACTGTATCTCCATCAAATCTTTCCGCAATCTGTTCTTCACTTTTTCCCTCAGAAATACATCTAAGTACGTAAGCTAATGTTTGGCTCTCAGTTAGGCCGCTAATGTACGAATTTTTACGCATTTAGTTCATCACCACAAGA
>JAATVR010000081.1 GCA_014523665.1 Nitrososphaerales archaeon TH526 | reverse complement strand
CGGATAATTCGACGACGGATCTTTTTTGTATTCACTGAAATTGTGTAACCAGTTATGACTTCGTCATCTTCTAATCTCAAAATTCTTGACTCTATCTCATTTTCGCTTAGGTTATAGCCATGATCTCGAAGGAAATCCCATATTTCTCTTGTTTCTTGTTTGGAATCCTTACTAAGAGAAGAAAGTATGAGCTCATCAATGTTGTCAATCATCATGATTAGTATGGCCGGTGCATGCTAAAGCCGTTATTAAATATAATTTCTAATATACGTAGAATACACAAATAACACAAATTATTCCTCACCGTGGCTAATTTCCTTCAAATTGAAACGACATTTTATATATAATCCTTTATATACCCTATAAATGGCGATCTAATTTTTGGCTTCGATACTTTGAGGGTATGGGAATCGTCATGCTCCTTGGTGTTGGATTAGTAATGGCTATTGCCGTTACTTTATCAGTTAGGGTCGAACGCAAATGGCTTGGGACAAGGAAAACATTCGAATGGTTTTATACTGCGGGCAGATATGCAAAGACTGATTTCAGGCCAAAGATTTCCATGATGCACGTATTGGAATGGAGCGATGTGGGGGGTGAATCTGTAGATGAAACCTTCTCTACGCAATAGGAACAAGAGGGAAGAAAAATGTTACTAAGTGTGGCATTATCATCAAGGAACCCTGATTGTGAAAGAATAGTCAAGCTTGGTGATCCTGCAATTAAGATTGCTGAATAGCTGATAAACTTGAGGTAGATATTATCATCATAATGAAAACAAAAGGCACACAGAGGCGAGTGTAGGCCAGGTAATTGGTAAAGTCCTGCGTTTGACATCCAGACCCACGGTCCTGATTAAGTAACTCGTTGCGTATGATCAATTCACAACGTAACGTTGATGCTGGTTTAGTCGACGTCGGCATACTGATCTAGGAATTATTCAAGATCTCCATATCAACCGGTTCTGGAATCCTTTTCATACATGGATCCCTCTATTCCCAACAAAACATGAGACAAGGTACGATCCTCCGGGGTTCCCTTTCCTTGGTAACAGCCTTAATAAATACCATTACTGCACAAATTGTTAAAAAATACCCCTACAATTACAATCTAGTTTGATAGGCGCATTAGAGGCTTTACTATTTTCTGTGGTAACACTTCAGATAGCAGGCCCTGCTGACTACTCTACAGGAAATCCAGCAATGGATTTCTTTTACACACTATTTAATGGCATAAGCGAAGTTCCCCTGTTCAGCTCTCCGATTAACGGAATTCTGATACTTGCTGGTGTCTTCATTGCCTCAAGGTACGCAGGAGCAATGATGGTAATAGCAGGTTTGGTTGGAGCAGGAATGGCTATTTTGCTTGGAGCACCTTACGGGCTTGTCACGTTTGGTCTTTTTGGCTACAACTCAATTCTGACGGGTATGGCTTTCTGGTCAGGTCCATTTACTAAGACAAACAAAGCAACATTTTGGCTCTCTATTTATGGTGCTGCTGCTACTGCAGTAGTATGGATGGCATTTTCACATTTGATGGGTGATATGTTTAGTCAATGCCTTGGCCCTCCTGAAGCAGCGTGTACCGCAAATTCATGGGCAATTCCTGGCTTTACCTCCTCATTCATCTTCACGACATGGGCAATGATGTTCGCTTCACAGAGGTATGGACGTGATATCTGGCCTGGTCCGCCACCTCCACCAACTACTGCGAAGCTTATTGCAGCTAGTAGTAATCCCGATACCAAGGATGACTTTAAGTGGACAGCAAAGGAATTCACGGTAGCAACATTAAAGGGAGTTTCCCAGGTTACTTTTGTAGAGAACTGGAAGACAGGTCTCTTCTGGGTTATAGGGCTAACGCTAGCATTTGAACTTGCTCCTCTTGTAGACGTCAATGGCGACCCAATGAATCAAGATCGTCCTTGGTGGACTAATGGTTTCACAGCAGGATGGAATCCTTTGTCTCCCCTGTATCTGGGAGGAGTTATGGCTCTCGTCGGATCGGCTATAGGAGCGGCGTGCGCAATATTAACAAAAATACCTACCGCTGAAATTAGGTTAGGCCTTCATGGTTTTAACCAAGTTTTGGTCATGATAGCTCTGACTAGCTTCCTGCCGCTAACCTGGCAGTCATTCCTGATCGCTGTCTTTATGACTGTGGCTTGTTCGCTCTTCGTGATGCCTGCCTTGCAGAGATTCTTTGGAAACTGGGGCTTGCCTGCTCTAACCGGGCCCTTCGTGTTCACTGCATGGGTAGCACTGTTGGGAATATCAGGGTTCGAAAATATTCCTGCAGGTATTGGTTGGTCGCGTCCTTAGATGCGAAGGAGGGTACGCGCTCACCCACAGCCTTTTTTTGTTTTGGAATTCGAGTTGGTTGATACCTTTACATATATGCTAAGGGTTACCATTTGTAGTCGGATTGGAGCCCGAACAATTTCGTGAGTTTTTGAAGTATTCAAAGGGAAGAATGGAAGGTCTTACTGATCTTGAAAAAATACAGTTGTTTATGGATTGGTGTAAAAGGAAGGGCTTGGAAGAACTTGTTTTACGCCTCAGCTCCGAATCAAGGGGTGGCTGGGGAGAAAACACTTTCCTAGACTTCACTACAAAAAGAATAATTATAAGCAAAAAGGAGTTTTTTAGGAAATTTCTGGACTTGGGCTACGTTGCTGGGATGGCACCGTATCCGTACCTCATTTTGAGCGACAAGATCAAGAATTCAGACATCATGAAAAAGTCAGCCTCTATAGACGTTAATTCAATCTTGCAAAGAGCTCAGAGTTTCTATGTGTGGTATAATGACGTGAGGCATCTCGAAATTCGGAAGGGTACTGAGACTATCGTCCACAATATGATGGGATCAATGATTCAAACTAATTTTCTTACGCTTGCGACGAGTGAAAAGACTTATGATTTCAAGCTTCCTACAAAGAAGGACGGTCATTTCGATAGAGTCTTTTTTTGGCTAGATTCGGTAATTCCGGTTAAAGTGGTAAAATCATAAGAAACGCACCATATAGCAGGTGAGCACAACATTGGAAGTTATTGTCGACGTCGACTCAATCCCAAACTAATTTAAGTTGCTCAATACTTGCGGATATTTTTTTAGACTTAAATATTTCAGTCATTTAGTAGTAAATGAGGTATTTGGAAATATGATGTTAGCACCTAGAGAGGTGGACAAAATGATGATCTGGACAGCTGCTCAGATCGCGAAAGCAAGGAAGGAAAGGGGAGTTAAATTGAATTACCCTGAGACCGTGGCTTATATTGCAGATCACGTTGTT
>JAATVR010000080.1 GCA_014523665.1 Nitrososphaerales archaeon TH526 | reverse complement strand
TCCATTTGCTCCAGTAAGAAGTACTCCTGCTTGGAAGTTGCTCAGTGAGCCAGGTCCATTTACTACTACATTATCAACATTTGGTACCATTATTGCTACCTTAGAGCTGTCTTGTCCAGGTCCTGTGATTGAGAATCTGTTCATGTTAATTACTGTGTTTGGACCACCTACTATGATACCATCTCCACTGCAGTTAAGATTTGCAGTTAGATTTACTACACCGCTTACTACTTGTCCACATGCTGCATTTGATGATGCTTCCTGTGCCGTAGTGAGCTGTTGTGCTGCTGCCACGTCGGGTCCGGAATCACCGATGCCACTGCCACCCTGCTTATGTCCTGGGCGCGTTGCATCAGCTGTTGGTATCATATGTCCAACAACCAATCCGCTTACCGAGAACACTATTCCCATCACAACGATGGCAAGCATTATCGATCTTGCTGTACTTGTTTGACTCATTCTTAGTGACCTCCAATGCTGACGAATCTGTTTTCTGCTGTCGTTGTAAGCGGTGGTGCTAATTCATGCATCTTCTCGTAGATATCCAACAATCTCATTCCTTTTTCGGTAGTTCTGTATGTTTGCATTCCACCTTCATATTCAATAAGTCCATTGTCCTGTAGTGTCGTAAGGTACTCTCGCAGTTGAGCGAATGACAGAAATGCTTTGTACATTATTTTTGTTTTGGTAGCTCCTCCTCCATTTGCGGCCTCTAGAATTAGGCCAACAATTTCAGTTCTACTTCTGTATTTCATAATAGAATCAGACAGAACATGGGAACTAGATATTTATGTGAGCCTTCTATTACTACTAATAATTGCATTAGTATGTATTTAATAAGAACATCTAGGTATGGCATCAAGTATAACTATGTGATCTTAGAAGTACTCATTCTACTATAAGAAGGATACTAAGCCTTTTTTGGTAGAATATCGTTTACTACAACTTCGTTCGCTGGAATTTCTTTCTCCAATCCGTTGCGAATAACTCTGGCCATTGCAGGTCATAGGTCCAAAAGCTTACGTACTGATGCTGAGCTTCTTTTCTTGATGGCCTCTTCCATGTATTTTCCAAGAAGGACAAATGCAATGATAACAGCAGAGACTTCAAAGTAAACGTCTCTTTCTTTTACTGGAAATGCACCAGGGAAGAATAGGACTATGGTGCTGTAGATATAGGCAGCTAATGTACCAACCGATATGAGAAGATCCATATTCGCCGTTCTTCTCTTAATAGCCTGATATGCTCCAACATAGAATGTCCATCCACCTATGAATTGTACTGGAGTTAAAAGCAAACCCCATGTGAGATAAGGAATGCTTGGAATTGGTGCCCATGTGACTGTCACAGCTCCAAAAGCTAATCGTAAATACAGTGCCCACGCAGTATAGCAAGTACAAGAGCGCCTGAAGCTGCGATATACATACGCTTTTTTAGCTTTGATAATTCTTTTTCGGGATTGGCGAAAGTATTCATACAATTAGAGCTGCAGAAGTAAAACTGCCTGCCTTCAATCTGAGCTGTGAGGGCACTCTTTTCGCTTACAATCATTCCACAGACTGGATCTTTGGCCATATGACTTTTGTAGCCAACCTTCCTTAGATATTACAAGATATTTCTGTTTAGAATTTACTGTACTACAGTGCAGTACATGTCAGATTATAATTGGTTACTTTGAAACTCCGACATTCTTCTGCACAATTGCGACATATCTCAGCACATTGTCTACAATGATCCGTGTTCGTATGTTTGTCACATTCTTCTGCGCAAGCGTCACATACTTCAGCGCATAAGCTGCAAACTTTCTTCGAGTAATCGCTTTCACCAGACATAACCAACGATGCTGCAGCGCACGTATGGGAGCACGTAAGACAAATCTCTATGCATTTTGCCATCGATTTTACATCTTCGCCATGCAGACACCTGACAGCACATATTTCACATGCTTCAAAACATTCGTTGCATACATCTATACACGTACGATACATCTGGCTCTGTAATTTTGCCATATATCATTATGATCATTGAGATAGTTAACCGCTTCTATTTACAAATGTAAATTTTAATAATTTGAAATCCATTTGTTAGTTGATGCCAATTAAGCTACGAGATACAGATATTGCTGTCTTGAACGCCTTGTTGAAGGATGGGCGCAAGTCATTGCGTCAAATCTCTAATGAGACAGGAATAAGTACACCTACAGTTAAGAATAGATTCGATAGACTCGTCAATCTTGGAGTTATAAAGTCAATTCGTCCAGTTCTTGATTTAAGCAAAATTGTAAATTATACTCATGGGGGTAAAAGTAAAAACGACAAAAGCACGTACATAACTAGTATCGGAGCTGAATACGAACAACAACGCCAGCAATTAAGCAGCAGGAAAAAGCAAGAGATAAAGGATTTCGATATTCAAATAGATAAACGGATGGCTCTTAATATTAAATGTGATTACTGTAAGACTCCTCTTGCTGGCAAGATGTATCTGTTCAAATTTGCTAATTTCGAACGCTTTTTTTTGTTGTAACGAATGCAAAGTGGCGTACAAGAAAAAATATAGTGGAAGAATAAAAGCAATGAGCAAAACATCTAGCGAGATTAAAGATTAAAAGTTGATTATGCTTATTTTGCTACTACAAAAGTAGAATACTGATCCCGTTACTAACGATAATAAAGGCATTATATTCTAGATCGTCCCCAGGTATTTCTCGAATAAGATGCTTTATACTAATGATGACAAAAGGAAGCCAAATTTATCCTATAATAAAGGTTGTGTGTGTTGTATTATTTGCAGTCGGAGGACTGATAGTAATAAACGGACCCACTTTTGGCTTTGCCTCGCCTTCTTCTGGCAGGGCAGACCAAAGTGCCACTAAAATGCAGCTAGATGAAGCAATAAAAGCTCTGCAAGCTGGTGATACTGCAAGTGCAGAGACCCATGCACAGATGGCTCAAGATAATCTGTAATCAAATCGATATTGTAAAAAGAAAAAGAAAGTATCAGCAGTCTTATTTTAGTGTCTGATCCATTAATACAGGTCTTACTGAAAAAGAAATGATCGCAAGTTATAAATTTTCATCGGAACTAAGACCATGCTATCTTGTTCCATATACGTTCATGTACATAGTAGATTATGGTGGCTACGACTGAAAATATTATTGTTATTCCAGAAGTTTGAACCAAATTGCCAGCATATACGTAAGCTATTACAGCTGGAACTACAGTCAAAATAGCACGTTAGGTTAGGGTTTTTGCTATTGACTGTTTTTTACTTTCATCCATTATTGTCTACCTCTATAAGGAGTCTCATGAGTCATGAATTATAGTCGGATATTTAAAATAAATTAGTTTGTAGCTCTATCGTCTGACTATTCCCCATAGGCTATCTAGTCAGACGGTCCTTGACAAGCCTTCTTTTTTACTGGCATGATGTTTGGAATAGGTAAATCTGTTTTTAGAAATGGATTGATCAAGATTGTTGAAAAAAGGAGATTTGTTGCTATTCTTTACCTTCAAATTTTCTTACTATTGAATCTATTCTTCCTGCATATTTTTGCTTGTAACCTGACATACACCACGTACAACAGAAGAATCGTTCATAATTTGCGAACTTGAAAACATGAAGATAACCTGCGATTGGACCTTTACAAAATTCACAATCTAACTTAATTTTCATTCCTTTCTTAATCCTAGAATTGGCATCTCTGAATTGTTGGTGCACAGGACGCGATTTGTTCAGCTTTTCATTCCTGCTCTGGCCTTTATTTTCAAGAGTATTTTCTTCCACAACTCCAAAATCAAAAATCGGAGAGACAGATTTTATAAATCCAACGTTAACCAGCCTTTGAAACCTTGCTTTAACAGTTGGTGTTGTTATACCGGTTTCCCGAGAGATTTGCCGAAATGACTTGCGACCGTCTTTCATCAATACTTTAAGTATGGTTACGTCGTAGTCGTCCAGCTGAAAGGGCATCTATATATCCCTCACTTTAGCTATATGGTTAATCATATTTTACATTTGTAAAGGTTCATACTTATACATCTGTTTTTCTATGATAAAGTGGATAAAAAGTTATGGCAAAAGACCCCGTATGTGGCATGTTTGTCGAAGAAAAACCCAGTACAATACAATATAATAAAGATGGCAGAATATACTACTTTTGCAGTACTCAATGCTTAAACGAGTTTATTGAGCCTGAAAAAGAACTAAGAAAGCTCAAGATATACGTTGCGACAAGTATTGCGCTTACAATCCCCATAGTAATCCTGAGTTTGCCTCATATGTTTCCTTCACAGTTTGGCCATATATTACCAATGGAGATTATGGATTATACTAACTATGTAATGCTAGCATTAGCTACTCCGTTACAATTCTGGATTGGTTGGCGCTTCTATAGAGGATTATGGGATGGCATAAGGGCTAAGGCATCTAATATGGATACTCTCATTGCAATCGGCACTACAGCCGCTTATCTGTATAGCGCAGTAGTGACAATAGCTCCTGGCTATTTCCCATTTGAATCGGTGTATTTTGAAACTGCAGCAATTATTATCACTCTAATACTAATTGGAAGGTTGCTTGAAACAAGGACCAAGGAAAAGGCCTCTGATGCTGTAAGAAAGTTATTAGATCTTCGGCCAAAGATGGCCAAGGTCATTAGAAGAGAAGGAAATGCTGAGGTAGAGTTTGAGATCCCTATAGAACAGGTGAAAGAAGGAGATGTTATGGTCTTAAGACCGGGAGAGAGAATACCAACGGACGGAGTTGTAATTGAGGGTATATCATCCGTCGATGAATCTGCAGTAACAGGTGAAAGTATACCTGTAGATAAGAAAAAAGAAGATGAGGTTATCGGTGCCACAATAAACAAAAGTGGTTTACTAAAGGTCAGAGCTACTAAAGTAGGACAGGATACAGTGCTTTCTCAAATTATTACACTTGTTGAAGAAGCGAGAACAGGAAAAGCACAGATGC
>JAATVR010000698.1 GCA_014523665.1 Nitrososphaerales archaeon TH526 | reverse complement strand
TGAACCCATTTGAACCACTGAGAAGAACAGCAGCTTGGAAGTTGCTAATCGTACCAGGTCCATTCACTACTACATTGTCTACGTTAGAAACCATTATCCCTACTTTAGAGCTGTCCTGTCCAGGTCCCGTGATTGAGAATCCATTCGTGTTAATTACAGTGTTTGGACCACCTACTATGATACCATCTCCACTGCAGTTAAGATTTGCCGTTAGATTTACTACACCGCTTACGACTTGTCCACAGGCAGCATTTGTTGTAGTTCCTTCTATTGGTGATCCTAACTGTTGTTCCTGCAAAGAAGATTGAGTAGATAGGTCAGCAGGGCCACTTGTACTGCTATCTATAATATCAGTGTTCATATCCTGTTGTGATGACAGGCTTGGTAATGGTGATGATGATAAATGGCCATTGCCATTATTAACACTACCATCAACATTCCTATTCTCTTCTTCATCTTCGACTGCTCCACTCGCCAATACTAATAATGGATCGACTGTTAAAGCACTAAATATTAATAATGTAATCGTTACTGATATCGCAAACATATTTGTGAGACTGTTTTGATTTCTACACTTTTTTGGTTTATCCATTCTTATTCACGAGTTATGCGGCGAACAAATTATATATCAAGAATTGTTCAATTTACAGAGTCAAAGATTGATCGCTTTTCATTATAATTTTCTATTAAAGCCATTAACAATAATGTTTGAGTAGAATAAATGAAGCATACTTTTGCTAGTTATTTTCTTATTAGCACTAGCAGTGGACGGACGAAAGCCACCTGACCAGGTGCGGATTCAGCCAAGGCGAGTATCTGGTCAGCACTTTGCATAACAACAATAATGGCAGCCACCATGTTGCCATCTGCTTCAAAGAAATACGACAGCGAGTGAGTAGTTCCAGAACTCCATAGTTGGGTATCTGCGTGGAAGACTGAATTGCAGAAGACTACTACTGAGCTTCGACAGCACTTAGCTGCACTTCAGGAAAACAATACATACCGCGATAATCTCAACCCAGAAGTCAAACAAGAGAGCATCGTCTCAACGAATGATATATTCATGCCACAACCAAATATGGTAATCGGTTATCATCAGAATAAAAATGAAACGCTTCATTACTGTTCTCAAGTTGAGCCATCATCAGGACATTAATATTTGATACTAAAGACTTGTTTCCGGCCAAAGCTCAAGCATAAAAACTGACTGTTTGTTTGTTTGTTTTTTAATTAGATTAGTAGTTACTTGGGGAAGCTCTTTTGTGAGGTTGAAAAATCGTCTTCATATGGAGTAGAAGTAGGGATAGCAATGAATGGAATCATTGCTATTACTATTACTATCGTCGATGAGAGTAGTATTATTGATGCTGTCTATGACATATTCAATCAATCATTCCAACAGAAAGGATGGTTAGCATTTTCCTTACATGTTTCTGGAGATATTCTTTCATGATCCTGATAGATAGAGATCAGAATTAGTAGGATAACCTTCAAGATGCCAGCATCCATCATCCGCGCCTAGAATCAATCCATATGGACGTTCCGGATCAGGCCAATTTTGCTTGTATTTGGGCTGGCATTCATCTGTTGTAATTGCACTAATATCTCTATATTCAGTCCATTTTACACATCACTATCTAGATTAAAGTAAGCACCGCTCATTGGCATGAAACAGTAAGAGAAATAAAAACAACCAAGAAATGGTAAAAAGAGAATGATAAAAGGTTATTCTATAACACCATACAATCTGAATATGGAATGCTATAGAGTTATTATTATCAAAGCTAAAAGACACTGAGTATGACAAAGAAAAAAGTTCTCCTGACAGGTATTGATCCCAAGTTAATTGATTCCAGTCTTGCTAATACTACTGGATGGGATGCCAGCCGGGTACAGGCTACAGCACAAGATGCAATCAAAAGACTAATGGACTTAGGATACGAAGTGCAAACCTGTCTTGTCGACTACGGAGAGACTGCCGAAAGCGTTGTCTCAGACACACTTTCACGGGAAATATTTGACTGTATTATGATTGGTGCTGGCACTAGAATAATACCGCAGCATACCCTTCTGTTTGAGAAAATTATCAATACCATCCATCAGATGGCCCCGCCATCTTCAAAAATATGTTTCAATACTAACCCAAGTGACACCGTTGAAGCAGTCCTTCGTTGGATCTAATCAACATACAAGAGATACCTTAAGGAAGATGACCTTACAGTGCTAGAAAGGCTAATGACATCAAATAGAAAGGAATGGTAGATGTCACAGTTAATATCATTAATACATGAAGAAAGCATAAACAAACTCAGCGAACTTACTAAGTGCACTTATACCTCAGAGCAGCATGTGGCTAGACTTGAAGAATATAGTTGTAATCAGTAGTAATTATGTACTCATTAGCAATTTAACTGTCCGTTATCTGGAGTATTGGTCCCACCAACGATAAATAGCGCCAGTTCGGCAATAGAACATGCAAAAGAGTAGCATGAAAGCTATCCAGATCAAGAAATACGGTAGCAATGATGTGGTTGAGGTCAATGAGACAGCACCAGCACCAAGTTTATCTTCAGGAAAAATTCTGGTCAACATAAAGGCCTCTGGAGTAAATCCAGTAGATTGGAAAATCCGCGAAGGATACATGCAACAAATTATGCCACTTCAATTCCCTTCAACTCTGGGATTGGATTTTTCAGGAGTTGTCAAACAAGTAGAAGAAGATGCCCATTCGGATTTCAAGCAGGGTGACGAAGTATACGGACAAGCCTCAATCTTCAGCGGTGGCTCAGGGGCGTTTGCAGAATTGGCTTTGGCAAGCAAGGATAGTATAGCACACAAACCAAAAACGCTAAATTATTTAGAGGCTGCGGCATTGCCGCTGGTTGGTGTTAGTGCCTGGCAGGCATTTGTGGAGCACATTGGATTATCAAAAGATAAAAAGGTTCTAGTCCAAGGCGGGGCAGGAGGAATAGGATCTATAGGGATACAACTTGCAAAGCATCTAGGCGCATTTGTGGCAACTACTGTAAGTACAGATGATAAACAGTTTGTACAAGAATTAGGAGCAGACCAGGTTATAGACTACAAGACAGAGAATTTCGAAGATATAGTACATGACTATGATGCAGTTTTTGATACTGTTGGTGGCGACACATATAAGAGGTCGTTTAAAGTTTTGAAGAAAGGTAGCGGCATGATTGTTTCCACGTTAGAACAGCCAAATTCAGAGCTAATGCATCAATATGGAATCAAAGCCGTATTCTTGTTTAGTCAAGTGAATAGACAACGATTGATTAAATTAGCAGAATGGGTAGATCAAAATAATATTAAAGTGAATATAGATAAGACATTTTCGTTAGACGAAGCTGCTAAGGCACTTGATTACCAAAAAGAGGGACACCCAAGGGGTAAACTAGTCTTAACTATATAAGACTTTGGTTGGAAGTGGGTGTTTATGAGCGACAGCAGACAATATATTACTCTATATACCATTAGAATGTGAATAGGTTGATGAACTTTAAACTATTCGCCAATTACCTTTACTAACACTCTTTTATTTCTACGACCATCAAATTCTCCATAAAATATCTGCTCCCATGGACCAAAATCTAATTTTCCATTTGTAATGGCAACTACAACCTCACGACCCATTATTTGTCGCTTTAAGTGTGCATCGGCGTTATCTTCCCCTGTTTCATTGTGTTCGTACTGATCTGTCGGAGCATGAGGTGCTAATTTTTCTAACCATTTATCAAAATCTTGATGCAATCCGCTTTCGTTATCATTTATAAAGACACTAGCTGTAATATGCATCGCATCTACCAAACAAAGCCCTTCCTTTATTCCGCTTTCTTCAACTATTTTTCGGACATTTGAAGTAATATTAACATATGCACGTCTTGTAGGAGTATTAAAGACAAGATATTCTGTTTTGGATTTCATCTCAAGAGTACGAATATGATATGCTTGTTATAATCTTAGCTAAATTCTGCATAAGTCATAAAGCCTGTTCACGACATATTGAACTTGAGCCGACCAAATAGTATCCGTTTGATATATGAATCAAATTTTGGAATAAATTGATTAACTAACATCCTACCTAAAGCAATTTTAATCTGAACTAGCTCATAAAAATAAAGATACAAAATGAAGAATAATAACCAGGTAGGCTAAATGAATCAATGTGATCCGTACATATCTATAATTTCTAAGGAATCATTCTAGCATATGCTAAATATTACATGAAATATTTTCCTGAACATAATTAGTGTCAATACAACGAATAAAGTACGAATAGGTAGGACGACCAGGTGGACTCAGTAAGCTGGTCGCCATACCTAAGTCAAGCAGTTGTCCCATTATGCTATCGCTTGTTACAACTCATAGAGAGTCTAAGCGATTGCATAAAAGGTATTCCGGAACATAGTTATCTCATAAAGTAAAATAGATTTATAGCACAAAGGAATAAAACGGCTTCGAAAAATTTCTCATGAGTAGCAGAAAGCAAAGGTTTATCCAAATCTGGATACATGGTAGATTTAGGACCATCTCTCATCTCTCAATACTCTATACTTTTTCAGCATTACCTATTATTTATGTGCAAAAGTAT
>JAATVR010000697.1 GCA_014523665.1 Nitrososphaerales archaeon TH526 | reverse complement strand
TCTAGTCTACCTTCTCTGTCGGGGACACCTAATTCTATCTCCCTGTCAAACCGGCCCGGCCGACGCAATGCAGGGTCAATTGCGTTTACTCGATTAGTCGCCCCTATGACGACAACCTTGCCTCTGGAAGAAAGGCCATCCATCAAAGACAATAGTTGGGATACAATTCGTCGTTCCACTTCTCCAGAAACTTCTCTTTTTGGAGCTATCGAATCTAGCTCATCGACAAAAAGTATCTCTGGAGAATTTTGCTCTGCATGTTGAAACATGTTCCGTAGTCGTTCCTCGTTCTCTCCGTAAAATTTGCTCATGATCTCAAGTCCACTTAAAGAATAGAAATTAGCAGTGGTTTCATTTGCAATTGCCTTGGCCAACAATGTTTTTCCTGTGCCGGGTGGTCCATGTAATATAACACCTTTAGGGGCTTGAATTCCTAGTCTCTTGAATAATTCTGGATTGCGTAGTGGTAATTCAACCATCTCTCCAATCTTGCGGACCTCATTTCTCAAGCCCCCCACGTCTTCATACGCAACTGTTATCATTTCATCCTTTGAGATAGCGTCTGCAATATCCTCGGAAATTGCTATTTCAGTATTACTTGTTATTACGAGGGCTCCTCGTGATGGGTTAGTGGAAACCACAACCAAATGAATGGTTTGACCCATGATCCCTAAGGGAATTATGTCACCATTGGTTACGATTTGTCCTTCTAAAATCTCACTCAAGTATTTTTCTGCCCCAAGCATCCTTAATGGTTCAGCTGGTGCAAGCGTAACGCTTTTTGCATCTTTTGTTACAGCTTTTGAAACCTGTACCCTATCATTGATTCCCACATCAAGCTTATTTCGTAGGTATCCATCAATTCTTATCAACCATTTACCATAATCGTCCTGTCGAGCAGGCCAGCTTAGGGCAATGGTATCTGTTTTTTCGGAGGATATCTTCAATGCATCTCCAGTCTGTATTTGGCAATCTTGTGAGACCTTAGGATCTATTCGGGCGATCCTAAAGGACAGGAAATTAGGGTAGAATAGCACAAAGCGTCCTTTTTAATTCATTAGCTTTTTTCTTATTCTAATATTGAAGATTTCATGTATGTATACTCGCGTACTTGCAGTTGACGATGATATTCAGATCACAAAAGAAAGTAACGTCTTTGACCTTCTAACTATTCAAGCCTGTATATCCACCACCACAGAAAGTGGTGTTGAGCACAGTGTATATGTAGTATTATTACTACTTACTTCTAGATTCAATGTATTTACAGTCATAGTAATGCACTGCACTGCACTGCAGAGCAGACATACTCCAAATATAATATCTACATTAAATGCAGACAATCGATGGATAGAAAAGATCGTGCGATCGTGAATCAAACATGCTCAGATATTATTACAATGGATCGACACATCAAATTTGTATGTATCGCAGATCGGAGTGGAAAATTGCTGGTAGGACAAAGCAAGTCTATCCAATCAAATAATATGACTAATAAAGAAAATGACACTGACGCTGTTAAGAGTTCCAAGCGTATAGGCGATGCAAAGATTGACGTAACACTTGGAGTTGATTTCAATTGTGGTGATATGTATTTCTTTTACTCAGATTTCCTTTTATGGACAATAGAAAAGTGCTGCGCCCTTTCAACCGAAGATGTTAATAGCAATAATAATCCTTTGTTTGTCTCCAGAAGCATCGGCGGAGATAACGCACTGACTTATTTTCAGGTGTCAGGATGCAGTAAGGATGATGTCATATTGGCAATTACTTCTCTGGGTAATACACTTCACGATTCTTATTCCAGTGCCGACCGAGGTGCATTCCTTTGTGTGTATTTTGAGCCCGCATATAAGGTCAGAAATTCTGTAGATAGTGCTAAGAACAGCTTTGAATGTTTGCTAAGCAAAATTAAAGCAAAAACCAATCGTATTGTGTAATGAAAAATATATGGATATGAACTGTATAACCAAATAATGAGCTTTTGATTGTTATGGGCCAAATAGTAGGACTGTTAATCCAGGACAATGATCATATAATCTCAAAATCTGTTTTAGGATGAATATTACATCAGATTTCCCAGAGATTGCATTAGAGTGGTTTTCTAAATTTGTTCTTTACATAGTTTTTCAGAACTCAATTTTGGCAACGACTGAATTAAAAGACGCTTCCACATTTGCTCTTACATTAGGAAGATTCTCAAATATATGGTTCAAAAGATCCTTCGTGAACAAAGACCAGTTTTGACCTAGGTCGTGCTGTATGATGAAAAGATGCCTTTTTTCACCCTCTATTATATGATCTGAAGTTATGTTTGAAACTTTCATATACAGCTGCAAAAGTGCTAATACCGTCCACAAATCATAGTTCTTTTTAATAAACAGTACAGAATCCTTTACGACGTTAAAAGCACGCAGGGCTACTTCCTCTATTATCTGTTCTCTGTATGGGCTTATCTTTTTCATTCCATCCCCATGGATATTGTAAGTGGCATAATCCATTATATGAACGAGAAATGTTTTTGGAACAGGAATCATGTCTAACTTCTCTTGATATCTATCCCAATCACAATATCTTCTTAAAATGTGACCTACTAGCACGTTAAGTGAAATTTCTTCCTGGTCGGCATCTCTTTGGAGTTCATCAATTATATTTGGGTCTAGTCTGATGGTGATGCTTCTTGTCTTCCTATGTATTTGTTTATATTGAGTTCTTGTTTCACGATAATCTGGATATAGCAGAGCTCCGACCATTAATAACATTCAACTCCGCCTAACTTTTATTTAGGAACTTTTTAAATTTGTAATTTCTTAAATAATATATTCTAATTTAGTTACTTCTGGACTCATTTCTTATAAAACTTTTACTCATATTCGTAAGGGGATACACTATTACGGAGAGGTTGAGATTGTAAAATGTGATCTAAACACATATTTTGATCTGTTTTGATTAAATGATTTCATGACGGCTATAGTGTCTCAAAATGTCATAGATATAACTGCCGATAGTGATAATAATGATAATAGCGTAGTTACAGGACAAGATCTAAAAGTGGTAACAATATTTCCTACAAAGAATGAGGAATCCACGATTGAAAACGTTATAAATGTTGCATCAACAAGTAAATTCAACCCTGAAGTAATTGTTGTTGATGCATACTCCAGCGATAGTACAGCAGATTTAGCCAAAAAAGCGGGGGCGATTGTGATCCAGCAGCCAGAACAGATATTTCCAGGTAAAGGAAATGCAATGAAAGCAGGTTTAAGAGAGGCAGTGAGGAATCGATCTGCTGACATTGCTTTGTTTCTTGACGCAGACATAAGTAATTTATCATCGAAGTGGATAGATAAGTTGGTCGAAGCTCTAATACAAAATAACTGTGATATGTCAAGAGGATTCTATCAGAGACAACCAAGAGATGCCGCAGTTACAAAGCTTATTGCAAGACCAATGCTGAACATATTCTTTCCCGAGCTAACACATTTTGAACAGCCATTGAGCGGCGAGGTTTGCGCTAGAAGACAGATGTGGGAAAGATTGTTAGACGTACAAGGTTCTCCAGATGGATGGGGCATAGACATATGGTTTCTGATAGAGACAGCCATGCTAGGTTATCACGGCAAGGAGGTTTTCCTGGGAAGCAAGAATCATACATCATATGAAGATTATAAAGAAGATGTAGTTAAATTAAGTAAAATGGCTGAGCAGGTTGAGATAACAATAATCAGAGAAGCAATAAAGTATGGGAGAATCCATTTGCAAGGCAATGTCAAAGTGTAGTGCGTAGCATCAAGAATTCTTATTATAGTGTGAAGTTTTCCCCTAATACTTCATGGCTTATCAAAGACTGGAGGGACGACAGATTGATTAATCTCATTGTCTTGAGAGGGGGTCAATCAAAGTATTGGCGTTCTATAGAAATTAATTTAACCCGAGCTTCTTGCTATCAGATGGCATAGGGCTTTTTCAGATATACACACACATCTTTCACTCGGGGAGGGGGCAAGTGGCAGGGAATGCCAGCCAATCTCGTTACGCTAATATATGTTGTAGGACATTTAGCAGCAGCTGCACTTATGGATGGAATCTAAAGCAGGCGAATTTAGTAAACGAGCTATTGCGGTTGAAGTAACTAGTAACATGGGCAGTGCTCGAGATATTATGCTTGAATACAATATAAGCAGGGTTATCGTAGTCGCAAATGGCAAGCCCGTTGGTATGGTTACAGAGAAGGCAATAGGGAGTTACTTATTGAAAAATATTGCCAACCCACTTGACAAGATACCCATTTCCAAGGCGATGAGGAGTCCAATAATCACTGTAACAGTAGATACCAGTATTGATGCGTGCGCAAAGATGATGATAGAAAATAAAATAAGCTCACTGGTAGTCATTGATAATGCTCAGATCAATATTCTTACAAAAAGCGATCTTGTAAAATTATATGCAGAAGATCACAAAAGAGAACACCTTGTTAAAGATTTCATGACCAAAAACGTAATAACTATCTCTCCGTCGCATTCATTGAGATGGGCATTAATTTTAATGATTAAAAATAGGATCTCTCGATTGGTCGTTACTCGAGAAAAAGATATTGTTGGAATATTAACCTTTAGAGATCTTATGCCCATTACGAATTTTGTTGAAGGCAATACTGCTGCTACTGAACTGCTGGATCTATCAAGTATAGGTTACATAATATTGGCAAGGGATGTTATGAAGAAGCCCATGATGCTCAATGTAAATGATGATTTAGCGGATGCAGCTCAGGTTATGCATAGTAAAAGGATAAGTGGCATTCCTGCAGTTGATTTGAATAGTCATCTAAGCGGCATTATAACAAAGACAGATTTGGTACGAGCATTAATAGTTAACAAATAGTAGCGAAATTGGCCCACTGGATTTTTTTAGGCGCTTTCCATTTGTAATTGATACTTATAGTGGATGATAAATTTGCTACATCTTCGCCTGCCAGGTTAAGGAGATGATCAGATGTTGGCCGACTAAAAGGGGGCTGGTATTATAAGCAAGGTAATTCATCAAGTTCTGAGTCCATGATCACTCGTTACTTTGGAAGAGATCAACCAAGTCTCTAGCAGTTATTATTGCTTCAAGATTATATTTGTCATCGATTCTTATTCTTTTCTCTGATGTTGACATTTCTTCTGTTCCAAGAGTTCTTGTCGCTGGCACTTCAGTCGTCAACGGAAGTCTCTTTATCTTTTTTATGCACATGGTTTTTGCCGCTTCGGTTGCTCTGATTCCTATATGTGCCGTTAATAACTCTGTAGAGCAATAATCCTTCACATGTTCATCAATTGAAACATCATTTGACAATACTCTTGTCAACAGATCTCTTTCTGTAAATATGCCATATAGCCTTCTCCTCTTTGAAATAGAGTTTCCACTTTTCTCATTCTCTACTACAATAACACTTCCAATATCATCTGTGTACATTATCCTGATTGCATCATAAATAGGATCATTTAAATTAACAGAACATATTCTCTTGCTCATCACGGATCTCAATGTTGGATCCTTGTCCATTTGCTCAGCAAAGGCTTTTACCATATCTGACGCAGTAATTATTCCAACGATCTTTTCATCACTATCTTGATTTCCGGCAGAGCCCCCTCTAACTTCACTGCTACCAGTACTGGATACCAATATTCTACCCCTCTTTCTAATCATCATTTTAGCCGCCTCAAGTAGAGTCGTTTTTAAATCCACTGTGCAGAAAGGCTGAAGCACGATGTCTTTAAGTAATTTATCGGCAGGTATTGTTCTATAATTTGTTAAGTAGTGTAATACCTCTCTTTCAGTTAGAACACCTATTGGTTTTCTATTCTCTACGACAACTAAATTGCTTATGTTATTGGTAGTCATAATATCAACACCGCCCGGGAGGTTTACATTTGAGTGAGCCATTACTGGATTTTTACTCATAAAATGTTCGACCTTCAGTTCTTTGGTCTAGCTCTTGGATGATGATAGTTACCACCGGGCATAGAATCATTATCGTTACTGATACCATTATCGTCGTTATATTCTGTGTTAGTTCTTATCTTGTATGGCATATAAGAATAATTAGAGACTACATATAGATAAGCTATTTATCTGTCCTACATTCAGATCTTACTGGTCTGCACCAAATAGCCATTGGATTTCATTATAGATAACCTTCAAGATTTTACAAAATAGTAAGACCATTTTGTAAGCACCATCTACTACGTGTCAAGTCGTCTCTGCACTGCCGCTGCGAATATCTACGTCTATGCATCATCGAGTGGGACTTAACAAGTCAGAGAACTCCTCCTTCAGTTACTTCTCTTGATCTTCTGGAAGATACAACATTTCGTCCAAACTCTTGAGCCGTTCTTTGGTACCAATTCAAATCCTGTGGTGAAAGTGGACGTATCTTTTTCAGCGCCTGTTCAAAGTGGCCTATATGCACCTCTAATTCATTAGATTGCCTTTCGGCTTCTCCAGAGTCTTGTTTGTACCTTGCTATATGTTCCTTCATGGCAATCATGGCAGCGGCGGAAGCAAAAGAGGTAATATCTGCTCCTGTATATCCGTCTGTCATCTTGGATAAGGTGGGTATGTTGGCATCCTCTGCCAAGGGCATCATTTGAGTATGTATTCTGAGTATTTGCAATCTTGAATCGTAATCAGGGAGAGGAACATACAATAGCCTATCAAATCGGCCAGGTCTTATTAATGCCGGATCGACAATGTCTGGTCTGTTTGAAGCAGCTATTACAACCACACCTCTTAATTCCTCAAGACCATCAAGCTCGGTCAACAGTTGACTAATTACTCGTTCAGTCACATGGGAATCGCCAAATTCTCCACCTCTTACCGGAGCTATCGCATCAATTTCGTTAAAAAATATGATGCAGGGTGCGGCCTGCCTTGCCTTTCTAAATACTTCTCGTATTTCTTTCTCAGATTCTCCTACCCATTTCGATAATAGTTCTGGTCCTTTAATACTAATGAAATTGGCTTCACTTTCATTTGCGATAGCTTTGGCCATTAATGTCTTACCGGTCCCTGGAGGTCCATACAAGAAAATCCCCTTTGGTGGTTTTATCCGGGCCCGACCAAATAGCTTTTTGAATTTCAGTGGCCATTCTACTGCTTCCGATAATTCCTCTTTAACACTGTAGAGCCCACCAACATCATTCCACGTGACATCTGGTATCTCTACGAACACTTCTCTCATGGCTGAAGGCTCTATGTCTCGAAGAACATCTGTAAAGTCCTGCATGGTAACACTAATCTTATTAAGAGTATCGTGCGGAATACTTTCTTGAGTTAGGTCAATTTCGGGTAGAACTCGTCTTATCGCTGACATCGCAGCTTCCTTGGCCAAAGATTGTAAGTCCGCTCCAACGAATCCATGAGTAATTTCAGATATCTAATCTAGGTCTACGTCTTTAGATAAATTGCGTTATCTTGTGCGACCTTTGGATCTATTCTGGCAATTCTTCGTCCGACATCTTTGCTGCTTACTTCAGCGACTGTCAGACTAAAACTCTTCTCGTCAATAATATCCGTTTCGCCTAGGTCGGTCTCATCACCATTGTTACTGTTACTGTGCATCTCTTATTGCAACTAAACATATGCGCATGGTTATAAAAAGATAAGAGCAGAATAATGATCAGAATACAAAATATCACAATTCTGCCCGTCGTGAACCGTGGTACGATTATGAGCGATTTTTGAGCAAGATAGAACTTTCATCTCGCCTATGAAGCTGATAAGTGAAGAGAATAAGACTTAAACCCTCGACCAAGATATTATAGTTATTAGAAATGCTTCAGAATAACTCTCGAATTTTAGTTCCTTTCGATTCAACGGAGCTTTCCATCAAGGCATTAGATAGAGCGTGTGAACTTGGCAAAAATACCAATTCTGAGCTCATTCTGTTATAT
>JAATVR010000696.1 GCA_014523665.1 Nitrososphaerales archaeon TH526 | reverse complement strand
TTCTTTGTAATGCTCTCAAGTCCCTTTTTCTCTTGACGCATGCTATCAAAATTATCTACTGAAAACGGGTTGCAATGCAATCCTACTTCCCGACCGCCATTTAATAAGGCTTGAATATCATCTTCGTATTCAATTAATCTACCATTTTCATAATTAGTCCTGAAAAAGAAAGTGGACCTTAATCCGAGGTCTTCTTCTATGGCAATATAATCATGAATATTATTATAAGGGTTCTCTCTTTCGAGCTTCCTAAGGGTGTCTTCCTCAAACCTATCTTTTCTAGCTAAAATATGATTTCTACCAGGTCCATTAAATGACCAATCTACTTACTTACTACCAGACAATACTTTGGCATCTTTCATTCTCTTGACTAGCGGTCGTGTAACTTGCGGCTATTCTGCTACCACTTACCACACTTTATTCATATGCAAAATGTGTAATAGCATTTACACTCTATGATCAGTATTCATAAATAATATTTCAGGCGAATATAGCTGCGGACAGGACAATCTTATTGATGCTCAGTTTTTCGTAATGAGTACTAAGACGGTTATTATTCGATTCTCATCTAGAGGATGATAATGATTTTCTACTGTCCTCTTGTTCTCTGTCACATTAATTAGGATGTTTGATAAATCAAAAGAAGATGTAATTTGAAAGCATATATTATAATGAGTTACCCTAAAGGAACTCCCTTAATAGGTGACCGTCGGGCAGGGTTCATTAATTCCGCGTGGACTAAAAATGAAAGGGCAGCAAAAGAGAGGCTTAGATTAATATCAATAGATCAAGAACAATTATTTACATATGAAGTAGAGGAATTGGAAGTCCAAGAATAAAATCAGGTCGATACGAAGTAAGATGATAGTCCTCAATACCGCCAGACTGTATTCATACATAAAAAGGATGTAGTAATATGATTATTAATGGTTGATCATATTTGTGAGTGTAGTCATTGTGATTGTAAAGTAAAATTTGACTGTAACGAGAGTGGTTGCTTCTGCTGTAGTACTTTGATTTGTTATTTGGATTGGTATAAGGATTAATTAACTGCCTCTCCTTTTTAGTTGGAGATGAATGAACCTAAGGTGTAATATCTGTCCACTTACCATAAGCAAGTAGTTGCCAATCCATACACGTGAAGAAGGAAGGGAAATACGTCACGCTGCCTCTCAGGCTATCATAGATATAATTGGCGTGAATGCATCGAATACATAAAGTCCAAGACGGGCTACAAAATCTTTCCAAGACGGCATTTTTTAAGATCAAAAAGCAACTTAAATCAGAAGGTAGAGACTGGGTTTTTCGTCTGCGCGATGATCATGATGAGTTTCTATATGAATATCGTCAGAGGTATGAGGAGATGATAGCATCCCAGAAGGAATTGTGGGATATAGTAATGGCAAATAAACAAGGAAACCCGATGGTTAGCATTAGAGCCATAGAATCACTTCACAGTCTAACCAATGACATTGCTCGTATTATTGATCTGGCTCCCTCTATGGCCGGTGATTCGCGAGCGTCCTCAGGCTATTTTTCTACACCTGTTAAAGATGTCTCAGAGATACCTGTTTAAAACTATCAACGATGTAAAGCCTCATTAAGTCCTAAAGTCTGCTAAAGAACAGAAGGCGAGACCTTCGTCATTACTATGATTTAGTCCCTTCAACCTTCAAGGGGTGTTACGCGTCTCTATCGTCATCTGTTTCTGGACTATGCTTACTGATTAAACAAGATCTATACGGAAGCCGAGATCCAAGCAGCGATAGCATTTCCATCGTTTGAGAGAGAGTATAACTTGAAGTATCTGGGTCTAATCGGTAATGTCTTTCATACAAAAGATATTGACGCACCGGTAGAGAAAGGCTGTAAACTCAGTTTAGTACCGTCAAGACCATTCATAAAAGCGTACGTATCTAATCATATCATTCAATACGCCGACGAGATTTCAGAAAAAACTTAGGCAGTCCCACATCAGCGGCATAGACGTTTAGCCACTTAGTTACATAAAAAATAGTATGCGCTTATTATTCCTAAATAAGCGCGGTTTTACATTCATAACCAGGCTCTATTTCTAACGCTGGTAACACAGTTGTGTATTTCTCCTGTATTGACATTTCTTGCTATCCACCTAAATCTAGCATTGTCCTCTATATCCTCATCAATAGCCTCATACTTTAGTACAATTTCCACTTGCCCACAAAACTTACACAATCTGCTGTATGAGGGTTTGAATCCTACTATGCTGTATCCCTGTGTACTTACTGTACTCAACTTTTATTCTGAGTAGCTAGATAAAGCTGCGCCTATCGCAATTATTGGAAGCATCAATGAAAGTTTAAGGTTGCCAGTGTTAGACATCAATTTCAGGCTCCAGCCCCCAAATCCTGCACCCAAAATTAAGATTCGTTTACCTTCTGAAGACAATTACCAAAATGGATAGTCAATTCTAATGTAAAAAGATTTATTATTATTACAAGATGTGAACGTCAAATCAAACCAAAGGTTTTTTGACAGTGAGCTTAGAATCAGCACATCATAATTATCAGGTTGAAGGGGCATACACTAGTTTATTGAATCCCATAGAACTCGACACTTTAGTCCAAAAAACTTTGGAATAGCTTCGGAGAAGGGTTTCACGGAGTATTTAACTGGCTGGATTGTGTTTATACAATAGGTATGAACGCGTTTGACCCCTGATGGAAAGAAAATTAGTCAACCACAAATCACAACTCAAGATTCTAATGCAGAATATATTTACATAATTGAAGATAAGGAGGTTTGGTTTATAGATTATATCATAGGAATCGCATTTAGGATACCTATAGACTTTAGGACAATAAACAGATATGGTATAGGCCTCCTGGAATCGGGAAGATCCTATACTGAACTTTATGATATCAAAGATTTTCAAGATTATGTGGAAGAGAAGGTCGGCCAAGAAATTGATATAGAGTCATCAATAGACACTGTGACAAAGCTAGAGAAAGATGATAAAAGGATAGTATTTCACCCCAATAGAAAAGGTGTTTAACAAATTAAGTAAAATGGTTCACAGTAAATGGGTCTGCATGATATGCTGTGGGGTGGGGATGTAGGTCAAAGCTGTCTAGGATAGTCAGGAGACGCAGATGATCACTTCGAGTGTGAGACTATCACCGCTGGAAAGAGCGGTAATGTAAAAGATTCAGGCTGCCCGTAATCACTCCCTTTTTCTTTTTACCGCCGTCAAGTCTTACAATTTCGGTTCCCTAACGTCCTATCGTGCCTACTCATTGGTTGATGAGTTATAGAAATAAAGAATTAAATAATATAGTATCACTATATTTTTCTCGCATCAATAATATATAACAACATTGATCTATAAAAGCTAGTCTTTGTTGGATCTGAAGAAGACACGTTGGAGAGGACTTTATTTAAACGCAGTAAATACTTTATAGCTTGAAGTTGGAACCCAAAATCGTGTCAAATTTAGTTCACACCCACCCAAGTATAAGGAGCTGGATTCGAGCCCCAGCCCATAGTATTTCTTGTTGTACTCCTTTTTTTGCTGTAGTTCACTAGTACTATTCACCTCGGTCTTTACTATCTGCACGCCTTCTTCAACTAAACATTGTTAGTCATTTATGTAACTTAGAGTAGTAAAGCTTGTCTAATACTTCACGTATGATGACCTCATCACTTAATGTTTCAGGTTCAGGTTCTGAAATCATAACTTTGTTGTCTAGCGATGATACTTGTTTTACTATTTCCTTTTCCATTTCTGAAACTCCGATAGCCCAATATGAGGACACTATGAGGGAAGGATATATAGACATCCGATCGCTTTGCAACCTAATCTGGGTTCTAAAACAATGTCAAATTTGGTTCGGCCTTGGTTGCGCGTTCGGATATGTAACAAAAGAATATGGTATAACAGTTTTATGTAAGATAGTTATATATATCGGATGCGATATATAAAAACAGCATGTCGCGATTATACTCCAGGAGTGACTGGAGTTACTCCGGAGTAACTCCAGATTTGTTTGGTGGGCTTCATTGAGATATAGACACATTTGCGAGATCTGTGGTGAGTCATTCTCAAGGCGCTGGAATATGGAGCGACATTTGATGAGAATGCACGAAGCTCGACAGAGATTCTTCTCAAATACCACGACGAACCGTCACCAGGCCAGGTTCAAGGCTCAGAAATTTGACTATCATAATTTGCCCTTTGGTCTACAGAATTCCATCAGGGGTTTCAAGTGGCCTATACCGGATGCTTTCTCCTCTGAACAAAATAATCCTTCGTGGTTAGAGCGGCTTCGTAGAATGGCAGAGGTAAGTAGATTGCTAAAAGAACTTGTGCCGACATCAGCCCCAACATTCTCATATCGCTTAAATAGCTTGATCGATAATTCGGGCGTATGTGTTCCACCCTTTAAACCAGAGGACCTGGAGATTATTGGATATACAGCCTACATATGTGAAGAATGTCTTGTTCCACATCCATTGACACTCTATATGCATGGCCCTTCCTTAAAATTAGTACCTGCTTTTCATAAATGCAACGCCGAGAGAATCGTCGAAGTACAACAAGAGATTCATAACAAGAAACATGTCATAGCAACTCTAGTCAGAGAGCTGCCTAATCTGATGTTACGCCTTGTCAGACAATGGACAAAGTGTAGGCCTTCGTTAAGGGCTGTTGGAATACCTGCAGTATCAGAAGGTTTGCATACCTTCAAGCCTGTAGATAAAAAAGGGGGGGCTATGCGCGCAGTACGAGATGAACTCACCTTTCTATCCGAAGGTGAACTTGTTGATTTCCTGAATTTGGCTGGACATAACACCTACGCGTGTTTTAAGATGAAAGAGCAGAACAAGGCATATTTCATGTACATAGCGACAGAAACGACAAAGAACAATTTTCCTCTTGCATATATGGGTCTTCAATAGCGGAGTTCGTTCCGAACAATAATCTGTTCCTAACATACCTAATCTCCAAAATTCCTCAATTACAATATAGAAATGATCAGAGTGGTCAATTATTTTTAAGGCGAAAAGAAGTCAAATATGGTTTGTCCATTTGCTTGTTGAACCGATCCCAAGAATATCGCGGTGAAAACAATGATGAATAGAATTACCTATTGTGGACTGAATTAAGTAATAGTAATACCCCTTCTATACATCGGAACAGTATTGACACCATATTTAGATGCGTTTATTTTTGGGCTAATCAATTTATAGCAAAAAAAATGCTGACAATCTTGCTATCCTATAAGGAATAGGACACTTCCGTAATGCATTTAAATATTCTGTGTAAACATAATTACGCTAGAATGTGAAACCAGAATTGTCGGTTATGATAATAATACTTGCAGCTGTCTTTGCA
>JAATVR010000695.1 GCA_014523665.1 Nitrososphaerales archaeon TH526 | reverse complement strand
TTAACGATAGATGCTTAAGAACAGATGCTTAACGTGGAACAGAATAGTGCTATCATAGACGTTACAAGTGTACAAGATGTACCTGAAGGTAGGATGAGGCGTTTTGAAGTCAATGAAAAAAGAAATAATGATTGCCAATATTGATGGAAAGTATTATGCTATAAGTGATAGATGTGGACATTCGAATGCATCACTTTCTATGGGAAGTCTAAATGGGAAGGTAGTGACTTGTCCTCTTCATGGTGCTCAGTTTGACGTTACTATAGGCAGAAAACTGAGAGATTTCAATCTAACAATACCTCTTTGGATAAACTTCCCAATGATTTCTTGTGTAGGTCAAATCATAAAATAAGATGTAAACATCAACCAGCATGAGAAGAGTAGGAAATTCAGGTATTGCAATGTACACATTTGCTTTAATAGTGTATGTTGTATAGTATAAGTAAAGAATACAAGGTGATGCATAATGAGTGAAATTTCTAACAATAACAGGCATTTTTTACTATATACTCTAAAATGGATGAGCATATACATGGCTATAGGATTCATTGCAGCCTTATTATTGCCATTCCCTGTATCTCTGGTCGGAGCAATCGGAGGAGTTATGCTACTTAACATCTTGAGGACACGCTTAATGTTGAAAAAGATGGGAATTAGTATGAAAGGACTATTTGGTTCGCTGCGGTCGTCAGATATGAGCCCTTCCGCTTACGGATATAATCCAATAAAATACTATTGTATGAGTTGTGGTAATGAGCACAAAGAAATCACATGCCCTAAATGCGGTTCAAAAATAAAGAGAGTAGGATACTAATTAATCATTGCCAGAGCTGTTGATTTTGTGTAGGTGACCTACCACTCCTACTCCCCCGCCTAGAAATGTCAATTGTGATTTTGATAGGGTTAACGAACATTAGAACTTGCACCATTCCTATAGTTATTCCTGCAAATACTTTAGGAACATTACTATGCTCATCCCAATTGTTTTTAATAAGGCTAATCCTAGTAGACACTTAACCAGTCATATTGCTCACGCCGCCGGTCATGCTATCTCCGCTCAAACCCTGGTTATTCAGAATAGTATCAATGAATAGAATATTTGAGTTTAATCATCATTATATGATTTACCGCTGGTGGAAATAATATAAACGGATTAGGTTCTACCCATCATAATTGTCCAAGTCGAAAAATACCTAGGCTTAATCTCCAAAATAACATAATCGCCTTTCCTCGTCTCTCTTAAATAATTCTCATCCGCTTGCATATATCTTGCTGCTATATTCTCAAAAATCGGTGCAGTGTATTTAACGTCTTCATGAATAGTTACATCTCCTTTTCCACGAACACCTTTATACTGATCAGGTCTTGAATCATCAATACAAAATGAGATGATCTTGTTCTTCTCTAGATTGCGTACCATTTTAGATAGTTTTTTGTTTGTTCCAACATACAACCTGTCATTTAAACTGTCAAAGTAGTACCATGTTGGACGGACATCATCTGGCTCTCCTTTCTCATCGATTGTACCCAAACGAACTAAAAGCTCAGGTGTTCTTAAGAATTCTGTCAATTCCTTTGCATTGAGTGGTGGTGTACCTAATTTGCTATGAGCGTTAAAGATTTTAACCCCAGACGTTGTAGAATCATTCATATTGCTACTATAGAGCCTCTTGCTTGCAGGAAGTTGATTGAAATTTTTCGATGTCAGAAATCCTTGTTACCAATAGTAATAATAAATCAAGTATGGTTAATAAATATGCAAGGGAAGAAAAGTATAGTTGTAGTAAATAAAATGCAATAATCGGGTCGCCAGTAATTGCATCCTTCTCTGTATAAGAGCATTAACGAAAAGAATAGGGTGTCTGATATCAATCCAATTTTCATTCTAACTCTTCTTTTGAACTTTGATAGAACTATGTCGATATCATAGTAACCCATGTAAGATCTGACTCCTGCAAGATACTGATTAATAGTGGATGGGCTGAAATTCTTGGTTTGCATGAAGCCAATAAAATCATCTAGTAATGAATAAACATCAATCTTATTATGGAGTAATAGGGTTAATATGCTTTCTGAATCATGTTTGTACTGCTTGGAAACAAAATCCTGAAAATACACAATAGATGTCTTGTACCCTATCGATGTCCTTTTATTGTTTCTTTTTAAGAGAAACTAGAAACTTTTGAACTTTGGGTAAATTCTCTATTTGTCTGTATATTATACTTGTTTGTTGTGTACGCAAGGTATATGTTCTTCTAACCTACAAATATATACATTTTTAGTAATTATTTGTAATCTAGTAATAACTGAGAATAGCAATGGTACTCCCTCTTACATTAGGGTATTACTACACTTTTTTTGATCTTTATACTATTATGAATTGTGCTTCATGTTGACCTGTCGAAATGTGTATGAGAATAGATTGTATATTGCATCTTTTGAATTGCAAGAATCCACAGACTATCTAAGTCTCATCTTTATTAGATTCATACTGACTTGCATTCTTAACGACTACCAAGTCTAAATCTAGTATGACAGCAGCGACATATTCTATCAGTAGTATTTACTCTGATCTGGCATGGTTTACACATTAACCCATATTTATAATTTGAATGAGGGGACCTTATCTTGTTGAATAGTCTGTTGCACATGCCTTTGCAAAAGGTCATTGCTAGTTAAATACGCCTCAAGGTAATTTAATCATATCGTGTGCTCTTTGCATCTATAATCGTGTCTACAGCTTCCATTGATAAAGATTGGAGGTGATTGGAACCATCTGCATCAGTTACAACTCGTTGGCTTCCATTCTTTGGATTGTGTGATGAGTCTCTTGACCCTGGCATGGAGGCCACTTATGTACTTACTTACCATTGCTTAAGAAGGATTGAGACCACGAAATAAAATGAACGATTCTCATACCCTATAAGATAATAATCTTTATCCAAAGTCACATAATATAGCAAACAAGAGTGATGTTATAACACTTTCACGCTCAGGGACATTGTTACTCTACATAGTAATAGAATAAAGAAAACCATAAATATATGCATTTAGTACCGAGAACATGACTTTATCAACTCCAGGTGAACTTAATATGTACAGACGTCGGTTTCTATGTGCACTCTATAAGTTAGCAAAAGGACTCATGGATAAACCAGTAGACGCTGATAAAGTATTCAATGAGATGGATATTGGCTCTTTCAGTGGTGCTGAACGAGAGGCTACAGACAACCTAGTTGAAGACGCAATATTAAATGAATATGTTAAACGAGAGAACGGACGTGAAATTATGTTAACTACAGACGGAGTTCAGTGGTGCATGAGGGAATGCAATTCATACTTAACTTATACAATTCAGGAATCAACACTGAAATAATTGCACTAGAATTAGACACTAACAAGGATGAAGTTATGCAGATTATCAGAAATGAAGTAGACAAAAGGACACAAGAAATTCCATCACGGAGCAAATTAGGAAGCCCTTTTATCAACATTATATCTTGATGCAGATTGGTCTTACCCTAGGCATATTCAGAGTATAAAAGTATTTAAAAACAGAATCAGATTCTCTGTTTATTCCCAGGCTTATACTTTTGATCTAAATCTTTTTTTTGATATATTAACCAAAAATAATATTGTAGCAAACTATATATACTGACTTCAAGAGGTTGAAGAGACGTGCCATAGAAGTAGGTATTTAGCTTTTGAGACTATCCCTTAAACTATCCAAATCATCCATTATTTATATTCTACTTATTTTTGTACCGATCGCTATTGTATTAGAATCCATTCATGCTGAACAATTAATTTTGTTTATAGTTGC
>JAATVR010000694.1 GCA_014523665.1 Nitrososphaerales archaeon TH526 | reverse complement strand
TTCCTGTTCTTGTTTGAGTTTCAGTTTCAGTTTGAGTTCCTCATCTCTTTCCTGCCCCTCTTCTTCCTCTATCACTTCTTCTGCTTCCTTAATCGGATTGCCTAATCCGTCAACCAGGTTACCCCTTGAATCGTGACAGATCGTCCCATATCCAATTTCATTATCTAACAGTCCATCTGACCGCCTTTTCGCCTCAAGCCTTCTCTTTTTGCGTTCAAATTCATACCGATAATATGGGAGCTCCATGTATGTCAATGTCTGATCGAAGTCGTCTGGGAAGTATTCTAATCTATAAGATAAATGCCCCCGAATCTGAATCCAGTCCTCTAATGCGATTACTGGTCTTCCCTTCCAATGGCTTAAACCTGTCCTGTTATTATTGGTAGGAACATGCGAAGTAGGAAGGTGAGGATCCAGTCTATCAAGTTTCTTTTCAAAGTTAATGATTGATCTCTCGAGATTCAATATTAGTTAATCTCTCCTCCATCGATTTTACTTGCATAATAGCAGGTCCCTCTTTTAATAACGCAAACCTCGCTTCATTACATTCCTTTATTAACTTCAAAGCTAAAAGTTTGTCCCTTGTCGCGAGATTGTTTATTCCATTAAAAATATCCCAATCACGATTAAAAGTACCGTCGTCATCGTCAAAATCAAAATCTAAACCGAAGATAACCCAACGATAATAATAGTAATAATAATCCTTAAAACCACTTTTCCCAAGATTCCAAACTGCGTCAATTCATCAAAAAAGAAGCAATTAAAGAATCACAACAGTTTTTGGATGCCATAGGAACTGCTGAGATGGAACAGGAAATAGAAAAGAAAGTGATTAGGTTTTCTAAAAGAACTAAGGATTTAATGGAAGATGAAACTGGTATAAGCACTTCAGTTGATGAGGATGACATAAAACGTTATCTTGAAGAGGTATTGATAGAACTAAAAGGCAAGAAGAATAATCATAACCAATAACGGTCTAATATGACATGAAAATCTTTCCCCAAATTATATAGAATATATTACATCTTCTATTATAGAATATCACAAAATTTTTATTCCATGGTATTACACCTTACTATAAATAGGGAATATTAAATCGATGTGAATAGCGTTCCTAATGATAATCCAGAGCCAAAGAAGGAGCCCATCCATACTGGAAAGTTAAAGCAAGACCCCACAGAATCTTCTTTACCACTCGCATCGTCCCAACCCCAACAGCACAAAAGGATTCTAGTTGTTGACGATAACCCTGATATTGTGCTTACCTTACGTGTCGGACTAGAAATGGACTCAACCATACAGGTTTTTGGTTATGATAATCCAGTAACTGCTTTAGTAGAATTTAAACCTAATTTTTACGATTTATTACTAATCGACGTTAACATGCCTTTGATGGACGGTTTTCAATTAGCCCAGAATTTAGTACGGAGGGACCTCAATGTCAGGGTATGTTTTATAACTGCTGGAGAAATGAATATGGATGCAGCAAGAGAAGTGCATCCACTCAAGAGTATTGGCTGTTTTATCAAGAAGCCAATCTCTGCAGAAGAGCTGTTAAGGCGTCTTAGAGCAGAGTTAGAGTAAGAGCAAGCTTAGGTTTTGCATTAACTTTAAGAAATGTAATATGATTCAAATCACGATAATTTCTAATCTATTCTGATTGCACGTAAACTAAATGCAAATGTTGCTCCTGTTTCTCATTCGAAGTAATTATCGTCAGTTATTCATATCTGTATTCCCAAAATTGACCCTGATTAGAAAGTTCAAAACTAGACATTAGTTAAGCTTGTAATGGCTATATAGTTAGACATTATGGGAAGATCATCTGATTTTATCTGCTTGGTTAAATGGGAGATCAAATAACCCAAATTCATCATTACTCACGCTCTTAATGAGCATATGATTACTCATTAACCCATACTAGCTGCAATGTTTCGATATCAAACGCTCGTCAAGTGGGAGCGTACTTCTATGTTTACTTGAGCCACAGTTAGCCCATTGGATTCAGCTTAGCGGGGGCAACATCTGAGCTGAGTTCTTATGCAACATCCGCTGTCACCGGCGTCACCGCCGTCACCGGCACGTGAAGTTCCGCCAGCTCCACCGTTTGCACCGTTCCAGAATTCATTATTAGTTATAAAAGCCAATTTGGATTTAATGGTGCGCTCCTAAATTCAGTGACTGTCATCATAATTGGTTCACTTGGATAGAAGTAAAACTGTTCGCCGTGCAGTTGGTTGAAGATAAGATTTGGAAACATTGTTTGTGTCGATGCTAGATAATTCTGTATAAACCACATGATTTCAGAGCCACTCATGTGCTTATCCCATTCATCTACTCTATATCTCGCAAGATAACTCATCGCAAATAAGAATAAATATTCTCTTGTTAATTCATGTTCCATTGATTAACATTTGATTTCTTTTCGTTCAGATATACTACATTTCGGTCTTTCATATTCAATATGAGATCAAACACACGGGTCGGTAACGTGTTGCTTATCAAGTCTTGCCATTTAAACATGTATTCATTTTAGTAAATGGAAGGATCTCCATTGTAGCTATCATGAAATCTGGCGAAGGCCCCGGTTCTCTTGCAAGTTATCCTCTTATTATCCCACAATGACAATCCGTGGTTTCCTATCCCTTTTTTCAATCTGTAAGTGCTCAAGAATAGTACCCTAGCCAATTTTGCATATGATAAGTCTCTATCCATCCATGGCAATATTATACAACATATCATTTGATACTGTTAATTGTATGTAAAGACGACCAGGAAGCAAGAATACCCCGCGAAATTGGTAATATGTTTAATTCAGATTCAGACTCAGATTGACGTAGGAGTAAAAACTATTGGATATGTCATCTGGCTGAGAGAAACATATTTCTATATTCATCAACGGTAATCTAACAAAGTACTTAATAGTTATATGAAAGGGCAGTGTCACAGCCTGCTATTCTGTGCTCGAGTTTTCCCTGCTTGAATTTGTCCTGCAGTTCTTGGTAATTGAGTCCTAAAGCATGAGCTATCCTTTCATCGTAATGAGTGGGTTCAAACATTGGATTAGGCTGAGGAAGGTATATGGACCGATCGCCTTCTAAAGTACGGCTGTCATATTCATCTGACGTTATGTTATGAAGGCGCATAACTTCAGCTTTGTAATAAGGCATAATTTCTCTTACGTGCCAATTGAACCAGGCTATATACCTCTCCATAGAACTCATTTGTTCTAGTTCTTCTGCAGTTGCATATGGACGATCGTTGACATCATTATCCTCAACACGCACCTATTTGAAACGTCAATGATCTCATTCATATTTTAATAAGGGGTTTTTTGGAGTTCGCTTCCGCTGCCGTTGCATTCGAATAATTTATCTATACTTTTATTTACGTACTGCATGCAATGAACCTTAAATAAAAGCAAATGTGATTGTAAAATATGCGCAGAAGCAATAAAGGCTCGAACTTGCTCATAATTGTTGGAATCGTGGGTGTGGTAATAGCCTTAATCGTAGGAGCCCTGATATGGCGTGGGATCT
>JAATVR010000693.1 GCA_014523665.1 Nitrososphaerales archaeon TH526 | reverse complement strand
CGGTGGAGCAGCAGCCGCAGCAGCCGCAGCCGGTGGACATGGCGGAGCAGCAGCCGCAGCCTCAGGTGGAGGCGGTCACAAATGGAAGAATGGTCATGATGATTCAGCAGCAGCAGCAGCAGCCGCAGCAGCATCAGATGGTGGCGACCATGGCAAATGGAGAAAGGGTGGTGATAGTGCCGCAGCCGCAGCCGCAGCAGCCGGAGATAGCGCAACAGCAGCAGCAGCAGCAGCTAGCGATAATCACGGAAACAAGAAGCATGGTGACGACAGCGCAGCAGCTGCAGCAGCCGCAGTATCAGGTGGCGACAATAACGACAATAAGAGAGGCGACGACAATAAGAGAGGCGACGACAATAAGAGAGGCGACGACTATAAGGAGAGCAGCGCCAATAGTGACGGCGATGGCGGAGAAGGTGACGGCGATGGCGGAGAAGGTGACGGCAGCGGGAGCGATTGAATAATCCCCGCTAAAGGTGAGTAAATTTACAAATCTCTCTTTCTTTTTTATTAATCGTATGGAATTTGGCCGAATTTAGTCTTCTTTTTTAGATTCTTTTGGATTATTATTATTTAAATATGAAGATTTAGCCGTAAGATCAATAGTGACTAAAATTCGACATACATACATCGTACAACGGGTAAACGATTTATGAATGTCTTCATAATTGCTCAGTCTAGTAAATTGGTAAGAACCATATGTTTATGAACAACTCGATAATCAAATCCTATTCGAGGATTAAGAATTATGAAGTTAGTTAAATGTAAGACCTTGTTTGATGGGATCGAAGAAAAAAGTGATTGTTACATAGGATTTGAAGGTAATGAGATAAAATACGTTGGAAAGGAAAGAACACCAAAAATGGAGGGGACCACTGAAAAGAACAATGAGATTATCGCAGAAGGGAATACTTATTCAATTACTCCCGGATTCATTGACGCACATAGCCACATTGGATTAGTCAGATCCGGTGAACCAGATAGAGAAGAAGAGGCAAATGAGCATTTCAACCCTATCTATCCGCTGGTAAATGCCTTACACAGTATCTATATGGATGACCCTTCTTTCACTGAATCAGTTGAAGGGGGTGTGCTTTATTCGACAGTTTTACCAGGTAGTGGAAACATTGTTGGAGGAAAAGCAGTTCTAATACGCAACTTCGCCAGAGATATCGGAGAAGCATACATGGCTGACGTTGGAATAAAGATGGCGTTAGGCTACAATCCCCGTAGTACAACAGAATGGAAGGGTGAGAGACCATCAACACGAATGGGAGCAATCGCTATGCTGCGCGAAAATTTGATAAAGGCAAGAAAAATGCAACATCTCATACAGATGGAAAAAAAGGTTACTGACGAAGTGGAACCATTAACAGAGGTATTCATGGATATACTTTCAAAAAAATATAAAATGATGGTGCATCTCCACAAAGAAGATGATGCAATGGTACTGATCCAGCTGGTAAATGAATTTGGAATAAAGGCTGTTGCAAATCACTGCGCTGACGTTCATAGGGAAGAGGTTTTTGCAGCGTTGAAAGCAGCTTTAATACCTGTGGTTTATGGACCAATGGACTCCTTTCCATATAAAGTAGAGCTCAAGCATGAAAGTTGGAGGAACCTGGAAAAACTGATAGCATCAAAGGCGAAATTCTCATTTATGAGCGACCATCCTGTAATTCTGCAGAGAAATCTTTTCTATACGTTAAGACATCTTCTGAGATTTGGTATGTCAAAAGCCGGCGCCATATCGAAAATTACTAAAGAAGCGGCAGAAATTATCGGAGTAAGCGACATTGGTCAAGTAAAGGCAGGGTATAAGGCATCATTTGTGGTTTGGAATGGTGATCCGTTCTCGCTATCAAGCTTTCCTGTATTGGTAATCGCGGAAGGGAAAACAGTGTACCAAGAATAAATGACAGCTTCATCTCTCAAATTGACTTTTCCCAAGATTTCCCCAGAAAATCACTACGCTCTTTGGAAATATCAAATGGAATATCAGATCGATAGGTTAATAGTTTATCATTATTTGATTGGTTGGAGAGGAGCACTGAGATTCAAATATTGCCCGTCCCTGTATACTGTGAATACTATATTTTGCCCAATAGCTTTGTTTTCTT
>JAATVR010000692.1 GCA_014523665.1 Nitrososphaerales archaeon TH526 | reverse complement strand
TAGCCACATTAGGATCCTTTTTAAGAGCTGAAGCTTCTTCTTTACTTAGAACCGCAACAAGAATCGGAGCCTCATATTCGTTAATATCAAGACCGATCTTGGTCGTGTCTGGCCTTCGAGGCATAGCCTCAAGTGATCCAGCGTCCAGGAATTCTATATTTGATTTGACTGATTTGCTTAATATCTCTTGTTTGTCAGCTTTCTTGTCTGTTCTCTTATCTTTTGGTTTAAACATAATTATATACGACTCTTTAGTTTCCATAATATCACACAGGACGTAAATATAGTTAAGTATTCTGGTAATCCATAATACAATATAAGCATATTATTCATCAATGTCAGGAAATGTATCTATGCTCTGGCAATGGACAGACCCGCAGGCATGACAGGATTTGGTTTAATTTCTGTTCATAGGTCACAACATTAAGATCCAATCTTTTTATTGATGATAACTAAATAAACATAAAGAAGCTGCTGTGCCAAAGCTTGCTATGTTATTCGTTAAATGATTTCCACAATAATTTGCGAGAGGTTAAGGGAGTACCTGAAGGACTTTGGTTCTCCTTTTTGTCCTATACTGTCGCGATTTATTGAGAAAATGATAAGCTCGAATGTTCGATTCAAATAATTTCTTTATAGGTCTATCCATAATTCTTGTACTTTAATGTTGAAGCATTTGAAGTGAATTCTTATCCGCATGCAGAGGGATTGAGAAGGAGCTCACAATATTGTAATAAGTACAATTGAATCAATTTAGGATAGCTACAACAAGAAAAGACGGCAGCAGGCTGTGAAAGTTGACATCCTCTATCAATTTCGTCGCTATTCCATCCAACCTGCCTTTTTCCCTCATTAGCTATTTTCGTATGTCACTGATCGATGCGTATGCTCCCTATTTAAGACCACCAATGCGATTAAGACTAAACACGATCAGTCTTAATGACCCAATCTGAATCTTCTACAGCTTGAACGGGAATAATACTGTCTTTGTATCTATTTTGAAAGCTGTACCTTAAACTTTCCTTCCTACCGTCAAATCATGGATTATTATTAGTTGCTTTTAAACTACTGATCTGTTTACTTTTTTTGATGTCAGATTCCAATCAAGGCGTCCCGGCCTTCCATGTTCCCAGTAAGACTTCTTGCCATTAACTCAAATGGGATACTTGTTCTCTACCATTTAATAATTAATTTACGCTTCTAAATCTTACGTCTGTAAGAATGGAACTTGACCTATAGCTTTTTGGGGAGCAAAATGGACTGATTAACCAAGATATTTTATTGTCAAAAATCTGAAATCGATTATACATATACCTATGTTAAGTCAAGGAAGTTTCAATTGTCCATCTGTGTATTAGGGACGCGGAAAATATTCCTTTTTACTTTATTCTAAAAGTTCTATACTTCATAAAACGTAAAGTCCGGCGGAAGAATGAAACATTAGCATTTTACTTCCTCGCTCCTCTATCTATTACAATTAGACAACTGAGTTCGGTATTCCTAATCATCGAAGCTTTTTCTTTTCTCTAATCAACACATCAATCTGTGCATTTAACATATTCTTGTGCTGCATTAATATTTCATACACAATCCAATTGTCTTCAATGGCTTCTACAATGCTTGAAATTTTATGCATTGCGATTTTCAATGCCGTAATTGATTTGTCGAAAGAACGCAGAGCATTTAACTCAATGTCTGCAATACTATCTTGAAATTTATCGAAATCACCCGCACTAGTTTCCAATTCTAGGCTTCTTTTAACTAATTTTCTAGCTTCCCTGGATGAGTAAACATTGCGAATTATTGTGTCAGCCAAACGGTATTGTTCACGCGAGTCTTTAAGAGGGAGCAATTCCTCTGCTGTACTAGGACTAACGGTGTACATTCGAACCTTCTCTAACAGCTCATCGGGAAGGTTGAGCAAAGCCAACCGTTTAGAGACATATGCTGGGCTTTTTGAAATTTTGGATGCTAGTTCAGTCAAACCTCCCCAACCAAAGTCGTCAATATATGCCTTAAAAGCCGTTGCTTCTTCAATCGGATCTAGACTTTTCCTTTGAATATTTTCGGTTAATGATACCTCAAAAGCAGACTTGTCATCAAGTTCCACAACGTGACATACTATTTTTCGTAATCCTAAAGCTCTACAAGCACCATATCGTCTACGTCCTGCAATTATTTCAAAATAACTTCCCTGGGTCCTCACGACGATTGGATGCAAAAGACCATTCGCTTTTATGGAACTTACAAGGTCACTGCTTGGTTTGCGATCTTCGTAAAATGCAGTATTGGGCTGCCTTATTTTATGAATATCAACTTCTTCGATAATGCCTATTAAAAGATTTGATGCTGAGAATCCTTTTTGCACTAATTAACCTCTCCCTAGGAAGTATTTAACATTATTGCAAATTATGGGGAAATCTGTAAGTAATTCGCGCCTTCCCGTTACGGTACCATTCCATCGTTTAGGAATGGTAAATTTGGATTTAATATTTGCCTTAAGATAATTTCGGAATTTCACTAAATGTGCTTATTTTGCAATTCCTTTTCGACTCTATCAAGTAATTCTTGCCTACTCACGGGCTTCTGAATATAGCAAGTTATATCGAGGCTCGGAAAAAATTCCTTCAGAGAATTGTAATAGGTTTCGAATGCGGTTATGAAGCAGAATTTACAGCCAATGTCGATCTTTTTCAATCTTTGATACAATTCAAACCCGTTCATATGGGGCATTCTTACATCTAATAGGGCCAAATCGTATTTCCCAGGTTCAAATTGTGAAATAGCCTTTACTGGATCATTATATACGTCAACGTTATACCCTGCATCTACAAGATATATTTGAAATAGTTGACCAATATCAGTCTCATCATCTACAACTATTATCGATCCCAAGTATCGTTTCAAGCTTGGTCTTTGGAAGTCTGTGTTTGTATTATACATTTTCCGAGACTCTGTTTTTTATGGTAGTTTGTAGCGAATGAAATAATTTTTCGGCGCCGAAAATCTTTATCATGTTATCAAGATCTAATTCACGTGTTCCTCGGTTCCGCGTAAATTAGGGATCAAATCCATGTTGAAATCATCTCCTACGCAGTCTCTTTTTTGAAGCCCTACCCTGATTCAAGGCACCCCGGATTTGAGAATACTTGTTGATAAGTTAATTTACCAATACGTGATTACTTGGCATCCATAAGGTTTCGGCGCAAGGAGCAAAATAAAAATGAAAAACAT
>JAATVR010000691.1 GCA_014523665.1 Nitrososphaerales archaeon TH526 | reverse complement strand
AGAAAAGGAGGCGCCCTATCAACTGAATTAAATTGCGAGACTATTGGGTACATCCATAGGACAGGATTAGCTATGTGAAGAGCTGATGAATAAAGACAGAGCTATTACGGTAGCAATCATAATAGGACTATTTGGCGGCTTAGTGGGTGGTCCTATTACTAGTTTGGCGTACTATGATTCTCCTGCTGAAGAACGATTCAAGTTATTCATCATTCCAGAGTTTATTGGCTTTATCTGTATGGGCCTCATGATCTACTATGGGAAAACTAAGAAGAAGTTAAAGGATTGAATATGTTCATCCATGCAAAATACCTGATGGTCAAAGAATATGTTCCTATGTTATTAGCTCATTATTTGTGAATTCAAATAGCTTTCTGTCTACACCACGTCAATTCGGGATTCAAATTCCGCACGAGTTAAATTTCTAATTTCCTTTATGATCATAGAAATAACTTATGTGTAGATGATATTAAGATGATGATACGATATCCGTAAAGATCGGATGTTTCTTTCGGGGAATGTGGGCGGGGGGGGGAATTATGGAATAGAAACTCCTACAGCTCTTAATTGATTCATTATATTGCTTACTTCTCCAGCAGTAACTTTGTTTATGGCATCATTATTTGTATGTCTTAACATTGTATTCATAAGTTCTGATATCATCTCTGCATCATAAAAAGCGAGTGATTCTGACAATAATTCTGCTACTCTAGATACATCAGTACCATTAGTTATCTTTCCGCTTGTTATTAATCTCCCAAACTTCTGAACTGATTCGTATACTCCGATATTATATGCTATGAAAGCGATCTTCTCCGGAGGTAAAGTATCAATGGATTCCATGCCGCATCTGGACGAAGTATTCATTCATTTTTTACTAGCAATAAGTATAGCTTCATTTTCGAAACTGACTTTACCTGTATTATTGTCAACATATTTTTGTGCCCCTTCAGTAACTGCTTTCAATATCTCTCTTTTTCTTTCAATTGTTTGATTCGCTAGCATTTTTTGAAGAGGACCAGCCGTTTCAGTTATATAGGTTGTAAAATCATCGGGCGAATCAAAATCAAAAGACACATTCATTCTTTCGATGCTAAGGTTCTTGAATCCTGATATTACAAAAGAATTCTTTAGACTATTTTCATCTGACAGACTAAATGGTCCAGGAGTTCCAGGTGGAGGTGGTTTACTGTTAGTTTCTTTCATTATGATATTCATTGTAGTGGCACTTAAAGTAGCTTGATCTGGCGAAGCCCAAACAGCAGCTGCAAAATGGCCACTTGGTTTTAATGATTGGTAAATATTAGACAAACCAGCCTTAAGATCAGGTAAAAACATTAATCCCCATCTGCAGAGTACTGCATCAAATGTTGAGGAGGGTAATTCAATTGTTTCTATATCTCCCTCCTTGAATTCAATCACATTTTGAAGGCCTAAGGAGATAGCTCTCTGTTTTGCAACAGATATCATCTGTGGTGAAATATCTGTGGCCAATACGTGACCATTACTACCTACCCGATTAGCGGCAGTGATAGCTGGTTCTCCTATGCCTGTTGCACTGTCAAGTACTCTAGAACCTGGTTTAACCTCTGCAAGCTCTATTAAGCGTCTACTAACTTTTTCAGCACCTCTTTCTATTGTCTTCCACCACTTTTGCCAATTGTTAGCTACACTATCCCAGCTCTGACGTTCTGCTTCTTTGTATTGTTCTGAATCTAGAGTTGTCATTAATTTCTTCTTTGATTGAGTACTTGCGATATAAAAATCATTTTTACGATTGTAGATATTTCTGTTCTATCTTAAAGTATGATAACCATACCGTTCATCCATCTCAATCAACTTTGTTATCAAAGCACGACTCACTCAAAAACTAAATATTTAAGCTTTCGAGTTCATTAACGCCATAACTTGATTATCATACTAGCTAGCCTCTTTATCCAGGTTAGCTGTCCTGTCTTCCACTGTGGTACTCACCAATTTTCAAAAGGTCTTAGTCTGCCAGAATGCCTGCATAAATTAGGGCATTTAATAGATTAAGAGTAGAAACTAGAAATTTGATATATTCAAGATCTTAATCCGACTCTTAGTCACAATTACTTCCTGTATTATATCTTGTTTTAGTTTAGTAAGCCCATTTGTTTGAACAGGCAAGGCTTTATTGATTTATCCTTTATCTTACAAGCTGTAAAGTGCCATGCTGCTTCAAGGGACAAAAATGTAACCACAAATCCTGTCACCGTCAACATCACAACAGATAGATTCTCAAACATGTTTACCCCTGATGGTACATGCAGATTTAAGAATCTTTATCATGATGAATTATGATTAATAATAGACGCCGCTTATGCACTACATATTATCGTAGAAGGAGTACAGGAAGGTAAAGTGCACTCACATAAGAGCAATTGTTCATCCTTCCTTGGCCCACGAAGAAGAAAAACAACAGTTACTTTTCTAGGATTTCTATTTACATCACAGGCCAGATAACTAAGACATCAAGCTCATAGTGACTAAAGGCAAACAATATGAGACTTTAGATATAGCCGGAGGCGTAGCAGTGTACCAGCTAAGTACCAAGGATGCGAACAATGCAACAACAAAATCAGCGGGAAAAGGCAAGAGAAACAATTCCTAAGAAGAGTAATGACAGTCGATTATTCTGGTCAGTTCACAGTTCACAAGAACAGATGCTATCAGATGATAAGAGTATTTGAAGAAGCTGATTTTGTGGATTGTCGAATAAATGCATATCCTGTGGTCCCCAATTGGATCATCATCAATTCTTTCATGTAGCTGTGCCAGTACTTTTCGGATTTATCTAGAATCTGACAAAAGGGTGCTTTCATAATAGGTGGATGGGTCTTCTGCACTCGTTGCTTCTAGTATATCCTGTAGGGCTAATTTGTTAGCCAATAGTTCTACATATGATAGTTTTATTTTTCCTCTTCTTTCTTCGTAGTCTCGAAATGCCATTAATATTTTTAAATAAGTCATTGACTCTTTCCCACCATTTATTCTCTTCCAAAATACTTCTCTATCTTTTTTGGATGGAAGATGTGGTCGATCGTTGCTTAAATGTAAAAGACCGGCACTACTTTTTAGGAACCTGAAATTGGAATCAATTTTGGGCCAATGAAATCGATATAGGGATCAGCCTGTATTTTTTTGTCTGAACATATGAGCCAGTTCAGTACTTTTATCTACTCCTAAAATCTGGAAATCTTTGTCATTTACTCCTAAGATATAAGAGAACTTTTGGCCTTCTCTTAACAGTTAGTTTTGGCGCCACGATAAGAAAGTATTTTGAAATTTTATTTAGAATTTGCCAAGCGATGAGCATCGCCATAGCAACTGTTTTTCCACTTCCAGTTGCCATTCTTGTGCATAGTCGTTGAAAGTCGCTTCCTCCTT
>JAATVR010000690.1 GCA_014523665.1 Nitrososphaerales archaeon TH526 | reverse complement strand
TGGGTACCGAATGTGCTTGCTTGGCTTTTTGTAATATGCGCAAACATAGGATATTGGCGTATACGATACGTGATACGCTGATTTCGAATCAAAAAATCGAGATATGAAGTAGTTTAAATAGAAGGTACATGAATGAAATTTATTGTCTAGTGAGCACAATAAGGCACTCGATTTTTGGCTGAAATATGATGATTTCTTCATGTTTCATGCTTCAAGCGAAATAAGAGAAGCGCTACGAAAAGTCAGACCTTACGGTACGCTACTGGAACTCTTTTATCAACATCGGAGGGAAGGCACTATGAACAGTGGGTTCGTAGATGCACTCCAACCTGTCAAAGATTCGATTAAGTTTTTGGCAGACAATAACAGGCAATTATTTGACGAGTACTTCAGAAATGATGTACCTTCAGAACAAAAAGCCTTCGAACTATTCGCCCAGGGATTACTTTTTGATGATCGTAGACAGGAAGGAGAAAAAATCCATATGATGGATAGCAGTGTTACAGGATATGTAGTATGGCATGCATTCTCTCGAGCCGTGGGTTTACTTGGCTTGACAGAGGATAAAGATCACTTGCTACAAACCGATCGACATATAGCTCTCGCTGCAGCGATCCTTGCCGGCTTGATTAGTTCTGGACATCCTCCGGTGCAAGGTGACGATCCTTCAAATAACAAGCCCATGGATGAAGCGTTACTACAGGAACTCAGATCATCATGGCTCAACCTCGGGTTCGAGGAGATTGATAGCAAAATAGTCGAATTAGAGGAAAGGTCTCTCTCAAAGCACATATAATATAATGAGCCAGCCGGCGGCGGCTGCCCTAGGCCTCATTACTAATTGATTGTTACCTCCTCAAGGTAGCATTTGAAAATCTCTTATTACTGGTCCTAATTACTGTGGACACTGCTTTGTGTGTTAGCAGATGGATAATTATTAAAGCAGGGGCAAGCGAATACGCTTCTCAAGAAGACGTATAAACATTCGAATATATGCCACTAACATATCTAATATCTACATACTTCCATACTTCAATAATCGGTCAAGAACACCTAATAAACTGAATATTGTTGTTTAATAACTTACTATCTTCATACCTTAGTTATGTTATCTCATTTATAAGACAGGTTACGATAAATAAAATTGAAACCTTGATTGGTCTATTATGACAATTCTCTAAATTGTTTCTTTATTGAAGATATATGAATTAATAGTGGTTCATGGCAAGTAATTCGCTACTGGAATATGGTATAACAGGATGCATTCAGAAAATGTGTTGTTTATACCGACTACTCTTATGTGATCTCTCCGTCTTCTACTATCACTTTCCCAATCATAAAAGGATGAGCTGAACAAAAGTATGGAATTTCCCCCTCATAATCAAAAACGTGAAAAAATGATTGCCCTTCATTCATGAGTCCAGAATCAAATAGATTGTTCGGCTTTCCTGATTCACCAGATGTAGCACTGTGCCGAGCATTATCGTGATTTATCCATGTTACATTAGTTCCTGTTGTAATATTAGACGTTGAAGGGTCGTAATCGAAATTAACTATTGAGATGATATTAGTTAGCTTTGAAGGTGTTGGATTAGATGAAGGAGTAGACGTCGTCTGAAGTCTTTTCTGCAGTTCGTATTGCTTGTCAATCATGGACAAGCTTTTTTCTCTACCTGAATTTATGTCACCTGATTCACTCCATGTAATTCTAGAGGAAAGGGTACCATCATCTGAATAATTCTGCATTCCTACCTTAATCTGTCCCATATTTCCTAACTCTTCTTGAATTCCATGGCAATGAAAGAGATATTTTCCAGGGTACTTCCATTTTGCCTCAATAATTGATGCGTCTCCCGTCCCTATGAGAACAGTCTGAGTGTGCAATGGTTCATTGGCTAAAAGGCCGGATGGATATGCTTTGAATGTAGTACTATGAAGATGAAAGGCACATGGTGTGGTAATCCCCATATTAATTACATATAATCGTATTGTGTCTTCAAAGTCTATCTCAAGAGGGTGATGCATATATTGATCATAATATCCATTTATTAGATAATATTTTGGATTGAGTGCCATGGCGTCACCGGGATTTAGCTCACTTGTTACCAAATAAAATTCCCTGGCAGGTGGCAAAGCCTTATCTTTAGGATCAACAATAAAAATACCGTACATGCCATTTCTGATGTGTTCTGATGTCGGCATTGCATGACAATGATACATCAGTGCGCCCGGAGGACCGGCAGTTATGCTGTAAGTATAATTGCCGCCAGGACGTACCTCGAAAGGTGTAACCCCATCGTTTATTTCATCATGGTCCCCATGGAAATGTATCGTATGAGATCGCTCGGTCGAATTATTTATGAAGAGTACCGTTATATTATCCCCTTCTGTGAATCTTAGTGGTGGTGCGGGAACGGTCCCATTAAAGGTCCATGTTGAAACCCTTGTGAGATTTCCATTTTGGTCATCAATCGTAATGTCTACATCTTGTGCGACTAGCGTAACATGTTTAATATTCTCATAGTTACTATTATTTCTGCTTAAGAAGGCTGATGGTTGTTCTTCCCAGGTTAAATAAGGGAGCACATCAGATCTACCCAGCGTATTTTGGTTATTATTTTCTTCCTGAAGTTCTGGATTATCGCCGGAGGCATTAATGATACTATCAGTTACATATACCTGTGATGAAATAGTACTAAAAAATAACAAAGTTGAAGCTAATATTACGGTAGCAATATTCCGTTTATCAGCATTTCTTTCTCTCCCCCATTCTCCGAAGTCGCTAATCAAACACTTGTCAATCCCTAATTACCAATTAAGGATTAGTCATGACGAAGAAAGAATTAAACTTTTTCCTGTTAAATTGATTTTTCAAGATGAACATACCTAGCTTCAATTTGAACAAAGTCTAAATTAGCCACATATTTTTCAATGTATTTGGTGAGACCATACCCAAACATTTTGGTAGTTAAATTCAATGCCAATAAATGCTTGTTCTACAACAATCCGTTCCTCATTTATTTCAGACATTGATGAGCACACCTATTACGGAACAGTTTTTCCCACCCGAGATATTGGTTAAATAAAGCGACTTGAATATAATAAACCACACGATGGGCTGGAAGCCAACTTCCTATGAAGCAGGTAATGAAGGTAGACCTTTTCCTATGGAATCCTCATGAGTTGTATTTCAAGAGTCGTAACTTATTTCATTTAAACATTTGCACAAACACGTGGCGGACTTAGAAGTAAATAATGATTATTCTTCTGGAGACAGTAGTATAATTATAGCTTAGTAAATATAAACGTGGTATTACGTACCGCTAAATGATCCGATCTTCAGTGAGGAAATGATAGTTTAAATTTAGCTTGGTGTGAATTGCACCTTTGACAAAAAAACGATTATTACCTTAAGATCAACCATTTCATTACTTATTCTAGTTTGCAGGTAATCCTCGTAAATGGAAAATAGTCATCAAAACACTCAGTTCTATCTTTTATGTACTGAATTGTTCTCAATGAAGATTTTTCAAGCAACAATAGTAGTCAGTACTAGTCAGTCAGTACTAGTCAGTACTTCATTAGAATAACACATGTCAGAAAAAGAATTGTATAGCGCTTTGGAAAATGCCCGAAATGCTCTTTAAAAACAAGTGTCAAAACCACTGCCTGGTGATTCATGTCTAAGACATGTTGTGGAATTCTTAAACACGAGAAGGTTCAGGATGATTTTATTCGCCATTTAAAAGATGAAGACTTTCAAAGCTTTCCATTCTCAACATATAGAGGAGATTTTAGTAGTGTTTATGTTTCGATGTAGGCCGCCAAGAATATGTATTGTAGCGCCTGCATTCGCAGCAATTTACCACCTGGGGAGCCAGACCGTAACGGTCATTGATCCATATATCTCCCACTAATTCATATATTCCTTAGATTGAGAGAATCTTAGAGATCAGTGGTTGCTCAGGTCGAGTTTAGTAGTATCTAATAGCTTTTATCACGTATTAGATCCAAGAATTGATTTGGGATCACAATATCTAACGTAAGGAAATATGAAAGCGTTACTCACATCGTGCCCGAAAGAATCTTCCCTTGCATCTTTATAATGGTCAAAGTACCACTCATTTAAGACTTGGTCATCTAGTTTCTTCGTAGGCATAGACAAAATGTTACCATGTAGTTCTTTTTCTGCCCCGCTGAATACGTGGGAACATGACGAGATTCCGAACATAGGCTGGAATTTGTTCAAATATATTGCTCCAGTGATTGGGTACTTCTTAACGCAAGTATTACCATCGAGACCATCTGGGCCACCGAATGGATAATGTGGTTCAGGAGAAGTCTTGTATTCGATAGGGTATTCATTAAAATCTCTGTCCGTGTATTCATTCATACGTACTTCGGTCTTGCGGAACCTGCAAGATGCACCTAAGGCCTTGCTATATCCTGCGTTTACAATTCCAGCGGGAAAATCATTTGGGATATCAATATAAATAAAAATAGGTTCATAATCATATTTGTGATCTGCAATGGGCAGAAAACCTAGGCAGTTTTGTTCTTGCCAATACACATAATATTGCAAGCACAGTCGATTCAGACTACGTTCATAAAGGATTCTATAATAAATGCCTTCAGGGGTTAGAATAGTCTCCTCCATAAATTATTGGTTTGTACAAATTTGCAAGTTCATTGCAAAAATAGGCTTCAATCGAAGGAATTTTAAATTGACTTTCATATTTTTCTAGCACGTGATTCTGAATCTTTCCTAATGAAATGTCCATTAAAATAACGAATGGCATATTTCACTTATATATTAGATCTTCCCATATTTTTTACGTGTAATGACGGTACTGCCCTAATCTTAGTGTCTAGCAGTTCTTTGGTCAAATTAAGGCAAGCCTTGCTACTTATCACGGTACGAGTATCCAACGACATAGATGTACGGTAACAGCCCCAACCCAAACGCTCATCCCAAATAAGCATCCAAAACACATTCCTCATGAACAAGTCGTGGATTGATCAGGGTGAGTGCGCTTTACTTTTATAAACTATAAAATGCGGATTTGTGGCACTACTGGGACTTAAATAAAGGTAAACCATAATGATGTGTGCGTAATAAGAAAAGACAATATTTTTTTGAAATTCTGCAATGAATTAGATGAGCAACATATTTTATGAATTGGTCGAGTCCTTTCTGTAGAAAGGACCTATTCTAATAGTTTATCGGTGTTATTTATGAAATTTAGGCATAATTCTTATCTACTAACGTCTACAATATGGGATGTTGGAAAATTTCAAATTAAAAGGAACTGTAATTTCCAAAATGCAGGTTCCAGTCAAGAATCTAAAAATAGAAGCCTTTGATGAGGACCCAATCATTGATGCCGACGATCTGTTAGGACAGAGAGATACCGAGGTTGATGGGTCTTTTGAGATTAGTTTTGATGATTCTGTATTTAGTAATTTCTGGGAATTACTTGAACGAACACCAGATGTCTACCTTGTTGTCACCGATGAAAAGGGAAAGGAGCAGATCAGATCGAAAGTTGCGCAAACCCAGTATGAAATACAATATCAAATGAGAATGCATGATATTATACCAGATCCAAAGGCTGAAGATCCATACGCAGGTAATGCTGGGCGGATGATAAGTATGCTAAGTGAAGTCGGAAATCTTCTTGGTATCGAGAATAGGATTAATTTGGACTTACTCAATCACGGAGATCCTCCGGAAGAGATTAGAAACAAATTAAGAAATTATGTAGGCGGACATGATGAGCGTGTAAAAAATTTCGATCACTTCATGGCAATTCTGAGTGGTGTAACGAATTCCTTCCTGGAAGAGCTTCACCTGGGAACGATCGGCTATGATGGGCCACAAGTGCCACGGATGCCCAGAAGAGAGACGTACAATCAAGTTATTGTATGGCCTAGAAAGGAGAAGTTCAAATGGGTATAATTTATGGGGTAGAGCATCTAACTGGCCGACACGAAAAATATAAAGTAATTAAGAACGACGTCGTTGAGAATGTAGATGTTTGTATCATAGGATCGGGTGCTGCAGGTGCGGTTCTCGCGAAAGAATTATCTAATGCCGGCAAAAGGGTCGTATTGATTGAAAAAGGCGGATATTACGAAGGCATGGATATGAACCAACGTGAAGTGGATATGATGCCTCTTCTTTGGAAGAATGGCGGTTTCAATTTCGCAGAAAATTTAAGGATAGCAATAGCTCAAGGATGCTGTCTTGGTGGCTCAACGATCATAAACGATGCAGTTTGTTTCGATACCCCGCCGCGGGTAATAGAAGAGTGGAAAAAAATGGGTGTCAATTTTACCGATGATGAGTGGAGCACTCATCTTGGCAGGGTAAATTCGACTCTCCGTGTAACTGAGGTGTCAGATAATGAATTAAACAGGAACAATTTGATGCTAAAAATAGGCGCTGAGAAACTCGGAATGCGAGAACATAGAAACAACCGTAGGAATTGTGTGAATTGTATGCAGTGTGGTTTCTGCCATGTTGGATGTCATTACGAAACAAAACGAAATGTTCTGGTTACGTATATTCATGAAGCATTGATTAATTCTGATTCGAACATGAGGATATATTGTAATTGTGATATAGATAGAATCGTGCATCGAGATGGTATCGCAGAAGGTGTAGAGGGTAATTTTACTAACATCGATAGAAAAAAACTGTTCGGAATCAGAATAAATGCAAGAGTAGTTATCATCAGCGCAGGTGCCATAGCCTCATCTAAGCTTCTCCTTCAAAACAGGATAGCTGAGGATATGGCCGGAGTTGGATTATGTTTGCATCCAGGCGTTGAAGTTATAGGCGAATTTGATTATGAAATTAAGGGTAACCAAGGGATTCCAATGGCATATACGGTACATGATTTCGGAGTTACTAGGACTACGGAAGAAACGAGAAAGGAATATGGGTTTGACTCAGGTGAGTTTCTAATTGAAAGTATCTTCCTTCCTTTGCTTCAGTTCTCAATCGCAATTTCAGCTGGTGGATTAAGTGAATACCGAAGATTAATTGAAAGGTTCAACTATTATGCAATGGCTGGAATAGTTGTCCGAGATGATAATATTGGAAAGGCATCTCTTACCAGCGCTGGTAGGGCGAACGTCTCTTATGAACCAGGAGAAAAGGAGCTCAAGACAATAGCAAAAGGTGTGGAAGTTTTAGCCAAGATGTGGTTTGCCCTCGGAGCAAGAAAAGTAGTCATCTCCCACAGAGCTATGAGTACTATCCAAAATGAACAAGAGATTCCAAAGTTAGTCAAGCAAGTATTGGACAATCCCAAAGATCTTTTCTTGGGGTCAGCCCATCCTCAGTCAGGAAACAGGATAGGAATTGATGAATCCGAATCTGTGGTTGACTCTGATTGTAAAGTTCATTCATTCAAGAACCTATTTGTTTGTGATGCGAGTGTCTTTCCAAATGCTGTGGGAGTAAATCCACAGATTACTGTAATGACCGTGGCTTCAATTGTGGCCTCAAGAATAAATAGAGATTGGGATTCAAAATATGCAAGCATTCCCCAGAGTCATGATCTGGGGATCACCTGTTCGCGAACCCAACCAATGTATTGTTTGAGAACAAATCTATCGGACTTATTCAAGTCCACAAGTATTAGCCATGACCTTCAAACTCTTGTAAACAGCACCAATTCTGAATTGGATGAATCCAATTGGAAATTTGATCCTGAGACCCTGATGATTTCGAATAATTCTCACTGGAAAGGCATTTTCTCAAGAGACAGTGATATTCGAAATACATTAACGTTATATTTTGGGGGATTCTGGAAGAGATTCACTAAAGTTAACGGGACGTCTGGCATTCAAGGCATAACTCACCCATTCGAAATTCAAGTTTTTGCAAGAAATAGGGCTATTGAGAAGGAAATCAATGGATTTGGCAAGGTAGTACTATTGGAATACTTAGATAGACCATACAATCTGTTTTATGATGTATTGAAGATAGTCGATGAGAACACGATACTTGGCAAAGCCTTTTTAGGCGATCCAAGCCTGGGTAGGGAAATCTTGACATTTTGCATGTCGAGGAAATACCCATTTGAATTTATGACCGAGGCTGATCATGAGAAGCTCTACCAAAAGATGAAAAAGCCTGCATTTGAAACGATGATAGGGATATGGAAAGGCCAACTTGTTTCAGATTCCATGTGGAGCGATCCCCTCTTTCAATTTAGATACTATTTTGAAGATACTAGTGGCAAAACTTTGAAAAATGATTACATCTTCGGCAATACACTTGCGGGTACAGCGGATGTTATTGATAAGGGGGACCATTTGGAAATGCAGGATGCTACTGGGGGGCTATTTCACGACGAAATTAGACAGGTTAATGATAATATATTGATTGGTAAGTATTATTCTAGTCAAAATCAAATTTTCAGTTGGCTACCTGAGGGTCTAAGTTTCTTACACGTAGATAGAAAAGGGGATACTGTTTACCTGCCTTATATTTTAAGAAGGATTGGAAAGCTGACCTCTTTTAGAAATGAAGTTGGGTGATAACGACGTTTAGACAATTAGGTAAATGCCATGGCATTTCAAATTATCATCTTATCCTTTGCACGGAAAGAGATGTGGCCTTGGCCTTGGACCCTTAATCTGCCTGCGGAGTGTGTATTACCTTGGAAACCTTCTAAATTACCTTTTTTGGTCGATAGAATCGGGGGTTTAGAAGCTTTCGGCGCCGAAATCTTCCTCATCCCTCGAAAAATAGAGTAATTATAACCCAATGTTGTAATGGCTAAAAGTAGTGTACATAGAGCATTAGTTCTCCAAGGAGGAGGATCGCTTGGCGCATATGAGGCAGGAGTTTTCAATACATTATATTATTGGATAAAAAAGAAAACCGATACTGGCGGGGAGAATGATGCAATTAAGGCGGAGATAGATGCAATTCTAAATACGCCCTCAAAAAGTAGCCATCGTACTGGAGAACGGCGAACTTTTCGCGATCTTGTAACTAAGAGATTTGATATAACTAAAATAATAAGGATAGAACGTAGTGTTGATAAAGATGATATTGCAAATAAATGGTGTGATTTTTCTCTAGGGTCCATATCTAATTTGTTCAATCAGGGAATACAGGATGCATTGAAGACCCTTGTAAGGAAAGTAAAGATATCAGAAAATATTCAAGCCTCATATCTTGAAGTCGATCTGTTTATCCACACTGTTGAGAAACAAAATGCAAACCCTGTTCTTATTCAATCAGCTGAAAACGTTAAAGCAATGCTAGAGCAATTATGATGAAAAATTGAGGTATTGTCTAATAAATAACTAGAATATGTGCTTGTTAAACCCTTGCTACTACTGTCATTACTGACGTCCTCACCTTTGTAAATTATTTTTCTGCATTGCATCTATATCATCCCCAACGGGGCATTCTATGTCTCCACAAATGAAAGTTTATTTAGCATTATCTGACTAGGACTATTAATTGTTGGACAAGTAGGATTATTGGTGCTTATATGTTTACCATTGAAAATTATTTTTTCTCTGTATACCTGTTATTTCCCCGTGAAGATTAGCGCCTGCAAGATTGGCTTGCGGTAGGTAGACGTTGACAAGGTTGACACCTACAAGATCAGCGCCACCCAAATTTACCCCACCTAAATCAGATCCTATAAGGTCTTTCCAATTAAGTTGAAAGATCGATTGGCATAAGGCATTGGTCAAAACCCTTTTAGGAAGTATGTTCGTTACACGGCGCCGGGTCTAGTGTCGAAGGGTTCATGTGGTAGTGTTTTCCTCCATGCACTTATCTTTGCGGTTGTGTCCCCTGGCAAATTATCCTTGATAACCTCTAACTGCTCTGATCCCCTGTTGACTGATTCAGTTAGCTGCTCCACTTTCATTCTATTTTGTTCTAGGAATGTCTTTGCTTCCGCTGGTAACTGTTCATAAGCTACCTTAGTTAGATTCCTTATCCTATCGGTATTTTCGACAGTCTTTTGCCCGAATGTTACCATTCCAAGTCCTACCTGTTGAGCTAGTGCTTTGGTTCGCGTGTCGCGTATAAATACGACGGCAACACCAATTATGCTGCCTATTGTTCCAACCAGCGTTCCTATCGCAGTTATAAACGCCGTATAGGTGCTCACGACATCATTTCCATTATCGCTTCCGTCAAGAGTTGCGTTTTGAGCATATGCCTGAACCGTTATGACGGCATTTAGTGATAATGCCATTATCACACACACGATTAACTTATCCATTTAGTCTAGGTATAAATTGGACTTGTAAAAGAAGTTTTTGGAGTTTAGGCTAGAATCATCATTGAAAATTTGCTTACTACTGTTGGGTGTGGTTTAGGATACTTCATATGATATTGAATGTGTGGTAGCAGTATATTCTCCTTCTTGCAACTTCCTCGATCTTCCACGTAAACGATCTAGACTCTCCTGGTTGCAAATAAGTTATTGCTTCACCTCCTAGCCATTGTTATATCAGTCTACCATCACCTGCACAAACTATCTTCAATCCAAGGGCGATATTATGAAATGCCAGCGGCATCTCACCATTATTCTTTAGTGTTACAGTAACTGTTTCTCCTCGCATATATGTCTGTTAGTCGGTAACGGTTTCTAGAGTGCGGAGATACGTCTTCATCATTGATTATTGATTTGCTAGTGCTAATTTATAAACTTCTTGCATTTATGGTATCGATATTCAACTATTAATCTTATCCTAATCCACTAGTACAGTGAGTACGTCTACAGACCTCTTTCTGACCATGAGGCGGTCACATCCGATCAATGGAATTACTGAGAAAAATGGACTAAGTGTGTTCCTCTGTGCAATATAATCAGGGATTTCATTGCCAAACGTTTGTATAATTAAGCTCCAGACATAAACAGCCTTGACCATTTCTAACGTCTTTAAGCGGATACATTTCTTGTCTATGATTCAATGGGAATAGAGAGTTTTCGTGACCGCAAATGAAACTCATTCTGAGCTTTTTTCGGGATTCCAATAATTAGAATTCGCAGTGTTTCCCCTAATACTGTATGTACCTTTGAAAGTACTGTTTCTACCCTTTTCACATAGAGGAAGAAAAATTGATTTGCAATTAGACACTGTATTGATGGTAGTAACAAATACAAATGATCTAGGCCTTGCATCTGAATTCCAGGAAAGCACATTATCATTGTAATCCAATCCTTCCTACATAAAGTCTTCGGATCACATTGCAATGTTGCCCGAACTGCAAATCTGATAATATTGTGAACACGGTGTTCGTCACAATAAGTCCGGTGAGGAAAGCTAATCAAAATTGTTAAGGACACACTTGAGCGTGTATCTATTACTGATTTTTGTTTATAATATTGTTTGCTGCTTCTATTAGATATTGATCCTCTTTGGTATTCTGCTCTCTAATATCTGCAACAAACTTTTCTATCTCTTTATCTACTTCAAAAACCTTGTACAGCGCGTCATCAACTCCTTTTTTAATCAATTGGTCTATAGTATCATAGGAAAAATCGAATATTTTATCTGAAATTGTGTCGCTATCATCTTCTCGTTGTATCTTTAACATTTCGTCGACGGCAAATCTATGTTTTAAAAGATGCCAATAACGTCTTTCATTTCCACTACGCATAGTAGTTCTTGTTATATGGTTCAGGACTTTATTAACCGCGCTTATTCTCTGCTCATAGTATTCTTTTAAATTGTCTCTATACTCTTTTTCATTAACCTTGGTTGATAATCCATTAATTTTATCAATCGATTCAATTGCAATATCTGTCATTTGCTCGACAAAGTCTTTGTAATCATCAACAACTTTCCCCATCTTCAGATCGTATTCAGTCTTGTCATGAAATCTTATGTCATTTTCTCTGTCTTTGGTCATATCGTAATCATCTAGTGATGGTATATGAGATCCGGCTTCTTTGGAAGGATGTAAATTTACTATACAAACTTTAACATTAGGAATCTTTTGTTCATTTTCTCTCCAATTTTTCCAGGTCGCGTAAGTGAGTCTTTCTTTCTCGGAATCTAATCTTAACTTTTCCTTCCAAAATATAGTGTGTTGGCTTAAGAGTTCCCTTAAAGGAGTGTTACTCATAATTCCTCCATCCCAGTACTTTTGCCCATTTATCTCTTCATAAGCAAAGTTCTTTGGCACTGCAACACTTGCAATGACATGATTTAGAGAAATGCCTTCATGATATTGCTTTGTATCATAACTGTCAAATGTTGCAGTTTCTGCATTTTCTATATCAACACTGACTAAGAGCAATCTCGGTTCATTTTTTTATCTGCCCATTGCTTAATTTTTTTGCAAACTTTACTATGCTGCTTCTCAATGGATTGTTACTATATTGATGTCATGATGCTAATGGCGTATAATCAAAGAACTTGTTAATAATTGGCGTTGAAAATGGAAACAAAAACAGGGGGCTAAACACGTATTGTCCTCCAAATGCTAGAGAGCTTCTAGTGTATAGATACCTTCTGAAAGCTTCGCCAGATGGTAAGTTAAGAAGAGGAAAAAAAGTTCGCCAATTATCCCAAGAGTACTTTAAAATTGGCGTCCAAAGGCTAAAATAATCAAACGTTGAGGAAACATATCTCCAGAAGCCGATAAGTTTTTCCGGCGAGCCCTCCCAATATTTAATATTAGATTCCCCATCATCCTTTCGTTTATGTTTGAATTCTTCTTTCCTTTCTAGAATGTGGCTTAATATTATTGAAGCATTTATTGCGGCTATAGAAGTACCTGCAATGATATCAAAAATATTTTCAGTTTCTTCTTTTACGTCCTTTTTAATCCAATGATAAAGGACATGAAACACTCCGGCTTCGTAGGCGCCAAGCGAACCTCCACCTTGAAAAACAAGGGCTCTTTGTGATTCAGGTACTGGGCTAATGGACATTCTACTATAAGCTTTATAATCTTATTCTTTAACTTTGTTATTTGAGTGGGATTGATATTGGACAATAAATAATATCACTAGATGAGCTTCAATCAGGAAGAGGCTAGAAATCGCTTATAATTCGCAAAGCCTGACCTCTACGCATCTATTAAGTTCGGGGGAAATCGCATTCTAACAGGATTTGAAATCTAGTGTTAATTAAATAACTAAGATATCATCAAGAACCCCACAAAACGACACTGAGAAAATTTCCACCTGCAAAGAATTCTTGGCAAAGGATAAAATGTTTAAAGACGAGTATAGACCACATATTGCACGTTATTATGGAAGTAGCTGGACGAAGGAGTCCAACTGCTGAGGACGATATGCAATTGATGAGAGATAAATATCAAATTGAAAGTACATAATTCAGCGACGCTTGGCAACCTCAAACATGGGATACTTAGCTGGGACACATACAAATAGACGTTTGGCTCAGCTGAAATCTGACACGAGGTAGCAGACCCCTTTTTTGGTAACCTTGTTCTCACATATGCCATTTACCATTTTTACAAGGAATTCCTTAAGGGCGAGGCAAATGGCGGATTGGCAACGGACTTTTGCACCTCCCTTGCAAGTCTTGTTACAACTGGCAGGGAAAGACGAACACGGCAAGCGTGCTCTTTCTTTGGTAATAACTATTTTTCGCTTTCTAGATATCGTATACATACCATGGACATGTTGTTCATTTCTTGTTCGCTTTCTTCTGGATAATGAGAGCAATTATCTCGATAAGTGTTATGATAAATTTCGGGTGATGTTACTAATCAGAAATTGCTATTAGGACAATTAGAATCGCCATCTATTTTACAATATTAAATGACCCCTAACAGTCTCGCAAAGTTCAAAATACAATCGGCCAAATCCGCTGCAAATTTTTCATGGCATTAGCGGTTATCTCTGATACAGTTATTTACTTCAATCTGTATTGCCACTAATCGAGAACTAGCAAATGTTTTTATGGTGTGTCCACCGTCTCATGAATGGCTCTTTCTTGATTTAAATTTTCTGGGTATGCTCGTATTCCTTTTGTTTCCAGTAAAGGTATTAACCCGCTGTCACCCCAGAAATAATCATCCGTTAATGCTTGTCTTGAGCGTGTTTGATCAGTACCAACAATTGCATCAATAAAATGACCATTAGGTGCCCTTTCATCATCTGTACCATGAATATCAAAAAGAAAGGCTAAGCTATTGTTGCCCTGATGAAGCATCTCTTCAATTTTCTGCGAAATGCCAATCTGGTATTTTTGATATTCACCTTCGGCAGATAAGTTCGGCCCTACATATGCACATATTTCGTTTCTGCTATGATCCACCTTCTATTAAATTCTGCCAATTCAATATATGGTTATTTTCCGCTTAGATTTTTTATATGATCAGCAATCGTCTCAGTGAGCTTTTTGGTTAAAGCATTACTTACATCATTAAATCCTTGTCCTTCTTTGCCGAGACAGACATTACTAGGAAGTTGATTCCTAACTCTTTATTATAGAGGGGATTCTAGTTGATCCATCATTTTTCCCACCATGTAGATATGTAAATAACAAATTTACATTTGTCATTGTGTTGCTTCTAAGGAATACTGCATACTAGTAAGTATTCAAAGATATTAAGTTAGAAGCTTCGAATATATGTATCATTATCAACTATCTAACTCCCATAGCATTAATCGGATTCTCTTTAAAAACTCTTAAATTATTTCTTTAATAATTTTGCGACAAGATAACGCTATAATAAGGATCATTTATTGACATCCAAAACTGAGTGTCCTGAAAACTAAGTCTAGTATAATATGATTATTTCGAAAATAGATACTAAAAAGACCTTTTGAATAGCTTTAGACTCTACACTACGGGAAAGACTAAGAACTCCACCCTCTCTGTTGCATTTTTATTTCTTAATCTGTAGTAATGGAATTTGGTACGTTAATTGAGATAACGGCAACAGTGTGCAGTTGAGATCAATGCTAGAATAAACGCGGGAAGCAATATAGCAGCTCGTTTAGCCAGTGGCATTGATAGGACGTAACAATAGTTAAATAGACCATAGCGATTGAAGCTGGATAATTGGTAAGGTCTAATTTTCCAGTAATTTCTAGAGAATATAAACTGATGTTGACTCCTTCTAAATTCCAAAACCTGGAAGAAGGTCTGAACGAAACTATCGATACAATCCATCAACTTGTAGAACAACAGGGAGCTTTATTCAAGGAAGATCGAAAGGATAAGAAAAGAAATGTTTGGTACCAGGATACAAGAACACATGACATCCGAAATGCCGGCTTCTTACTAAGGGTTAGAGAAGAAAAGAAAGACGAATATAACATTACTCTAAAGAATAGGCATCCCGATCGCTATTTAGCAGCTCAGTATGATCTTTCAAAACCACTCCAACAGGGTGACATGATCCTTAATAAATTCAAATTCGAGGAAGACATAATGCCCTAGTTTACAAGTAAATATTCTTCTTCCGCTGACTTTAAAACCGGCCAAATGCCCATGTTCAATACTTTAATGATGTCTTATTGCTTTCGCCGCTCTTAAATAACCTGAACATTCCGCCTACAGAAATATTGATTAAGGTAAACAATTTTGAAGTCAAGGAAATTTCATACGACTTGGGTACGATCAAATTTGATGAAAGTAAGGATAAAGCTAAGGTACAACTTAGTCTTTGGTATTTGTCAAAACAGTCTCCAGTAATTGTTGAATTTGACATAGATGTTGATGCAAAGGGATCCAGTGATAAAGATAGTAAAGAACTAGAGGATTTTCCTCATTCATCGATCATTGGAATTTACAAATTGTATTTAGCGTTGCAGAATAAAGATATTGTGGATAAAACCCATAAACGCATAAAGTTACCAAATAGTTTAAATCTCAAGTATTCAAGTGCTATTATGCGTAGTTACACTCCTCCGGAAAATGACCATCTATCTGCTGCACTTAAGGATATTATTCCGGAAAAATACAGAGGCACTGATAGGTTTCTGGACGTAGTTGCATGGAATATCAGGTTTTTTCATGATCGAGACCCCGAACGTGTCACAAGAATCGTTGATATTTTGGAGGCATTGAATGCAGATGTAGTGGTTCTAGAAGAAATTCTTGAAGGTTCACTGCAAGAAGTTGCAAAACAATTGTCTGACCGAAGAGCAGGAAATTATGAGGTAGCATACGGTGAAACGGGAGGAAACCAAAGAGTGTCAATCATGTACGATATTGATTGGGTGAGATCTAAAGATAACATCACTGAATTGTTTGGCAGAAATTCCGTCGTTACTGCTGATGGAAAAGATGCTTTTCCAAGGTTGCCGTTACATAGTTATTTTACAGTATTATCTGAAATCGAAGAAGCATTCGACCTTCAGATCATTGGTCTTCATCTGAAGTCACAGAGAGGTGGTGGTCAAAGCCAGCGCCAAATGGCTGCTGAAAGATTAAAGACTTGGCTTGTTAGAGATGCAACTATCATTGACTCGGATGCAGTTTTAATTGGGGATTGGAATGAACCCCCAAAATCTCTCACATGGCAGCCAATGCATGAGCTGGAAAAGCAGAAACTTGCCCATTTTACAAAGGTAAATGATTCAGATTCAATTAGTCATCTAATGTATAAAAATATGAATAACATAGGAACTCGTCTCGATATGGCAGCTGTGTCAATGTCGAGCGCATCACGTCTTGTAGGTAGGACTGAGGTCGTCAGATGGAAGAGCCTCGATGACCTTCTAAAATCTACACCTAGCTCAAAGGAAATCAAAAAGTATATTCAGGAAACTTCAAAGAATATCAGCGATCATATGCCTGTGGTAGTAAGATTCTATTTACAAGATCCAAACCAATAATAATGGAGTTATCAAGTAGCTTAAAGATTTCTGCTCTCAATAGATATATGCGCACTTCGATATGGATTAGAGGTGGCCCCTTTTTATTGATATTGAATTCCTCTTTCAGCTGCAAGTTTTTTTAGTGAACAATCTATGCTTCAATCCTGAGGATACACATGGTTAAAGGTTTTAATGAGACTACGGAGTTTCATTAGAAGCATATTATGAATTATCCATAGATCTGTTTACAAACACGAGTACTACAAACTAAAATGGATCATGAATATACTTCATAACAAATGCGGTCGTCCAACTCTCTCATATGTTGAATGTGATTAAATACCCTGCATCTTTAGCTAGGATTGTATGAAAAGGTTGCAGCATAGCTTTTCGAGATCCTATGATGGGTCTCTATTACAGTGAAGTATTTGTATGAATTTTACCCCTTTAACTACTCTGATCAGTTTCATCTTCTTATCATCTACAGGCCCATCCATAATGTTCCCTCCCAGATTGAAGGATTCAAGTGTTCCATTATTCAGTTCTCGTAATTTACATGAACCGACCGAAAGTGAAAACTACTCATAATAAACAGTCTATCAAAGATCGCTGGAATGAAACAATGGGGTCGTGTGTGTTAGAGGTAGCAATAGTTCAATGCCCTGTGAAGTAACCAGGTAAATCTTATGGGAATAGAAATATGAATTAATAAAAGCATTTCAGTGAGATTTTTTATCCCTTCTCCGGGGGGAGGGGGGTCTTAAGGGCAATAGCTATTATTCCTAGTTGTCGCGCTTCCCTAATGTGTTGTTTACATTCTGTCAGAAAAATAACGCTCCGATACGCCAAATCCTTTTTATCTCGCCTATCTTAGCCCCCGAAATTCTATTATCAGGATTGCTTAAGCCAACTCCATTTGAAAACATTAGCTTCTGATTGTTAGCTCTAAGGAATCTGTCAACGCCGTTACTGGATGCAATAGTATTCTGCACGAGATCCTGATAAATGGATACAGGCGCATATTAGATAGTTGTCAGATTTTCATCCACAATGGAATGAATACCAAAATCATCTTTATAAGAGCTAAGAAGATAAGAGCACAGGAGCTTAATTTCGTAAAAGTATATTAAGTATGAATCCTTCCTGGTGGGCATATGGAATATACATCTCCAAAAAGTCGATGTGGAACAGATCAGTATCACAGAATATTAATTGAAACAAAAGGTGAAAGGTATAAAAAGAATAGATCCGAAGACGAAAGATATACACTAGACTTTGTATCATCTAAGATTACACCTTCTGTCCATGAAGTAGGTGTAATGACGATTCCAATAGTGTTTCACGTAGTACATAATAAAGACATTGAAAATATATCTGATGAACAGATATTCCGTCAGATGGAGATCCTTAATAGGGACTATCGTAAGTTAAATCAAGATATTTTAAAACTACCTGCTGTCTGGAGACCATTGGCGACTGATACACGCATCGAATTCAGACTCGCGAAAAGGGATCCAGCAGGTAATGCCACCAATGGGATTACCAGAAGACGCACTAATATTGAACAGTTCGTACTAAAACAGGGTGAAGCAGATCCACATGAAGTGCAAAAAATCAAATTTACTTCTGGAGGAGGAGAAGACGCTTGGGATTCTAAGAGATATTTGAATGTATGGGTATGCAATATACAAGGTTTAAATGGCTATGCTCAATTCCCACGTGGTCCGGAGGACACTGATGGTATAGTCCTGAATTTCTGGATAGTGGGTGACACGGGAACAGCAGCTTCTTCTGACAGACCAGTTAAGAATAGAACAGGACGGACTTTAGTTCACGAAGTAGGCCATTACTTGAACTGCTTCCATATCTGGGGTGATGAAGGGCAATTAGTGGATCCCTGTACTGGAACCGATAATGTTGCCGACACCCCAAATCAGATGGGCCCCAATAGAGGTAAACCGGTGTTTCCTAGTAGCGAACAATCTTGTGACGATACTGATTCTAATGGTTCTATGTTTATGAATTTTATGGACTACACAGATGATGACAATAGGTACATGTTTACGGTAGGACAGGTTGCAAGAATGCATGCAAGCTTAGCTGGTCCCCGGGCTTCACTGTTACAATCAAATGTTCTCAG
>JAATVR010000689.1 GCA_014523665.1 Nitrososphaerales archaeon TH526 | reverse complement strand
TTATTCGATACTAAAAGAGGCCTAAATTTCTATGTTGATACCTTAATTTCTTCTTGGCACTATTCTAGACAACATATGAGGAAAATCTTGTCTTACAAATATTTCCAGCCAAAAAATGATCATCTATATTTTTCATCGGTAAGCTGTTGAACTTAGTATAAGATTTGGGCTATTAACATATTCTCTAGTTCCTTGAGTCAAATTCTTGATAATAGGTTGACCCACGTCCAGGACTGTCTCGAACCCACTGATAATTCCTGACGAAAAAGTTTTCCATCCAAGACCAATAACTGCAAAAATAACTAACACAATTAGAATCAATGTCAATAATCCCATCGCTTATACATGAGTAATCAATGCATAAAGAATTAAACTTCAATCATTTATTACATATAATATTCTACTATGACATTACAACGTATATCTGTCACTAACATTATTGCTATTCCGAATACAGTTATAGTTCTAAAGTGCACATTCTATTAATGCATGATTCTTGCAGAAGCCAGTCATGTGCAGTTGACAACGGACGAATCAACTTCTAAAAACAAATAAAAAAAAGAAATGTTTTGACTTGTCCTGTCAGTGATTGCTTCGATTCTAATTGTCTGCTGCTGCTGATGCGGCTGCGCCACCTGCTGATGCGGCTGCTGCTGCTGCACTGCCGCCACTTGCTGCTGCTGCGGCTGCAGAGTTTCCTGCGGCTGCTGCTGCGGCTGCACCGCCATTGTTATGATGGTGCCTTTTGTGTTTTTTACCAGCCATCGCGTCTTGCGGGTCCGCTACTGCCGCTGTGACTAGTAATACTGCTATCACTCCTATTGCAACTAGTGCCAAGCTTTGTGATTTGTTCATAGGTACATGAGTGAATAGAAGTCCAATATAGTTACTTTAGTAATATATCGCATGTAACATTGCAATGTAATAATATTATGCTATTTACTGTCATGTGCCCTGTCATATGTCCCCATTTGAGGGGCAAAGCCATACATAGGGTTATGATCTGCACGATTGTCTTCTTCAAGTACAATATTGGCTACACCTAAATAAAACCCAAATCGGTTATGGTGTATGATATATATTGTTACCTTTAACAATATTCTCTTCACCCATATAATACAGCAGCCCAGACCGACCATGATTGTCGTATTGGCTTTCGTATCCAATGCAGACAGCCTCGGAATTTATAATATTCGTTGTCCAGTTGAGTATGTCTGTAATGTTATCTATATAAAATGAAAGCCCAGAATTCGATGAATGTAAGAGGAAACTAAATAGAAAGCATAGTAAAAGGTCAAGTAGATACATATACTAAGTAGATCATCAGCCTATACATCTAATTTCATGAACTATAATAAACTAACCTTAATGACGTTAATTTCTATTACAGTAGTCGGTATGATCGCGATTCCTTTCGGAAACCCCAAATTTCTTGATAGAGCAATTGTGTTAGAGCTTTGTTTTATATCTCTATCATTTTTGGTTTGGAAAGGATATACTAAACCGCTATATGTATGCATACTGATTGCAATAGCCGTAATCGTGGGAAACAGCATTTCTGCACCACATGTTCACCTAATGACTACTTTTGAAAAGCCTTTGAATGCAGTTGTATTACTTGTCGGTGGCTATATTTTACAGGGAATGCTAATATACTTCAGTTTAAAATTAATCTTGAAAAAACACCAAATACGATTATCACAAGGATTCACTTTATGACATTCAAAAAGCGTTACTCCGTCAATTAATAAGACTGCAATTACTGGGGCGCTAATAATTCGAAATAAAATCGATATGTATTTGTCCATTGTTTTCATATGGGATGTTACTAACATTTTCATTTTTGGCTCGATGATGACGATATTGGTGTAGGAGTACAAGCTTTTACATTATTTACAAAATCTTGTAATAATGATGCATAGTCGTTGTACAAGTCTCTGTGAAAATTACTTCCAATCAGACAGCTCGCTGATTTATTAGTCTCTGTTATTGTATGAAGAGAATTACGGCAGTGTCCATTTTCAGTTTTTTTCTTAAGATTAACTTTTAACCATGATAGGACCATTATTCCTAACATCAACATCCCGGTTTCAGTATGTAGATAGCTATATTGAGTAATTTCGTCCTCCTTATCGCTGCATTGATTTTGGGTGGGCTCGTCAGAATATTCTCGACTGCGTAAAAGTACATTTACGGCTAACGAAGACCAAAAAAAGCCATTTGGTATAATTTTATTATCAGCTGCTCCATATGGAGGTCCAAAAGATGCAAATATGTCTTGGATTGACGAGTAGAAGGCATCTGAATCGAGCTCCTTCTTAAACCATTTTGGATTTGTCAATGAGTCAATATTGATTGTTCGTGTATTAATGTAGAGTGGTATATAGATAGCGTGTAATCACCGATCATCTTTGAAAGCGATATCAAAGCCATCGCAGCGACAATGAATTGAATAGTAATAGCAGTGTTAACGAGTCAAAATAATTGCAATTGGAATAAATAAAAGAAATATGTCTAATATTGATGATTTCTTCGACCAAAAGGCTTACCACTAGGCATAATCAAAGTTTTACACTTATAGCTGTAATATGCAACCAGTCTTTATCTCCAGTCTCTTTTTAACATCATAATTCTATTTATACTGAATTAGGTTACTATAATACTTTAATCCTTTGATAAAACCTCGTTTGATATCATTACATAGTATAAATTATCACTCCAATAGTATCGTCGATTCAAGAGGATATACAATAGTAGGAGACTTGATACTAATTCACTACAATAACAACTAAAAAACTAAACAGGTCGAGAAGTTTAAGAAGGTTGGCGTAATCTAGCATCGACTTGTTTGTGTAGCAGATGCTGCTATGAGTGCACTCCCAACGAGAATGTCGATCGACAATGTCCGGAGATTAAGTATTAGTAGCTTTTGACGAGCTAGTCATAATACAAGATGTCGAAAACGGTCTTTAAAAGTTTTAATCTGGATTAATGATCTGATTCGATCATCAATACTTACTATTTGTCAACACGTTATTCGTTCCAGATAATCAGCTATCTCTTCAAATGTCATACCAGAATCATTCAGCTCTATCAATGATTCTTTACTAATACCAGCCCGTCTCAAAGCAACTAGTGCAGCATATAGTCTTCTTTCTGCATTAGTACAACACTTACCATCCCAACCATAGTATGACATGATGACACCCATGGCACATCTTCCATTAACTCCATCAGTATATTGCTCCCTGATCTGTGTAAACTGTTTTCCATATGCACGTAGAATTTGAGAAATAGATAGTTCTTGTGCCAATAGTTGTTGTTGTTGTTGTTGACTCAGCGTGTTAATATTGAGTCTATCGTTATGTTGCTCCCTGATCTGTATTATTCTGCTTCTATGCTTGCCTAGAAATTGCGAAACAGATGTTTCTTGTGCCAATAGTAGTTCTTGAGCCATATGTTGCTTATATCATAAACACAAACAAGCTATTTAGATGCTACGCTACTATTATTCTACGGAAACAAAATTTGTATGATAAGTAGATAGGCGGAGTTCGCAAAGAAAATAGCCACGACTCAAATGATCCGTATACGTGTATGAGGAAATCGCAACCATAAATAGATGTTGGCGGGCGATTGCTATGCTTGCCGCATTATTTTCTTGAAAATATCTTGTGTAGATAGTTTGAATTAATAAGAAACTACCGATAGATGGTGCTCATGTTAGCGTTTATTTACACATTTTCAGATAATTTTTCATGGCAATTATAATAATTAACTGCCTGGCGGGACGAAAATAAAATGGATGAAGTATGGATGAGATGAGAAGTATCTCAGTATTCTATTTCAAGACCATGATGTTCGCCTTTTTCGTGGTCGTGTGTGTGAGTTGTTCCACCCTCATGTGAGTGTTCATGTTCATGTTCTATTTCAAGACCATGATGTTCGACTTTTTCGTGGTCGTGTGTGTGAGTTGTTCCACCCTCATGTGAGTGTTCATGTTCATGTGTCATGTAAACATTATAGATATGTCATGCCTTATTATGATTTGGATAATTTCTGTTAACCGATAGAATCTATTCAGTTATTTACGATGACTAGGTGTAGATAAGATGAGCAGCTTCCCGCCATGATGTTATTATTGTGATAGTAAAGATTTTGGCTCAGTTGACGGCTATGAGCGTAATATCGTAACCAGGCATCCAAACTTACCCGGCTATCCCGGACCCGGAGATATCAAATTTTACGGTTTAGAAAGACAAGATATGTCATGGGAGAGGGAGATAAAAGTAGATTTTGAATGGAAATAGATTTTGCTTTTCCAGAGCTTAATTATCCATCAGCCCTATTACGCAGCCAATGATGGAAACTATTATAGTCATAACGAGAGATAGTAAGTCGATATGGGTAAAACTTTATCGAAAAAGCGGCCATCTGCAAAGTATGATGTCGTTATAAAAACCAAAGCAACAACTACTAAAATTGTTGATATTACAAGCAATGAAACTGTGAAACTTGAGAGCAACAACAAGGGACAGGTTACCGGGAAACACTATTCAGTGGCGAAGCTAATACCCTAAAAGAGACTGTAGAAGTACGGGGTAACTTCAATCTCTCAAATTAATAATAAACTATTCCAAGAGTCTAGACATAGCATATCTAAATGTAAATTCAGATTAAATCAAGAATTTCCAAAAATAGTAAATACGTGATAATCATTATCATCGCCGTCAGGATTACGACTCAAAATCATTCTTGATCCGCCATTATATACCTAGCCTATGGACTCAAGAGGCTTTATTAATCTCAACTGTGTAATTAAACAACCCATGAATAATGATGAACAAGATTTTGATTGGGGTGAAATAATGACCAAACCTGTTGTTACAAGCGATAACAAACATGTGGGTCACGTGGATGGACTAGACTCTGATCAATTTATTGTGAAAGATAAGATAATCCATTCCAAATACTATAGGATGGATAGGGAACTATTAGAAACGTATCATGACGGAAAAGTAAAGCTAAAAATTACTGAGCAAGAGCTAAAATCAAAATATGAAAAAGACAGTCCAGAGTATTTTAATGGGGTGCATTAAGTTAAACTAATTTACTGGCCAGAGACTAGTCAGCATTACTAATGATAAGCGACCATCTATACACACTACACACTAACACGAACCGGTTCAGGCTTCTCAATCATCCTCATTTATTGTGCTAGTCTGTTTAGTTACTAAAGATGCTCCCAGTCAGGGATGTCTCAGCCACAGTCCGGAAGAACCAGTCTATTTTTGTCTGAGCAAGCTCGCTATGGGAACTTGTTTCTATTAATCATTATAAGCACTATGAGCACTAACCTAGTTCCTCTGTATGCACAAACGGATGGTCTCAAAGTCATAGTTAATAACGAAAGAGAAAGTGGGGAAGTATGTATCTTCTCTGCGGGTAAGAATCTGCAGTGCAACTATCTAAACTTTGGTGATAACGAAGAATTCCAGTTTGCGCCTAATGTTATCCCAGTGGACGCAGAGTTTCGAGTTTGTATTGAAGATTATTGTATAACTGAAAGCAACAGTGCGGAGAACGAACCAGAGTATGTAACTCTTCCGATTTCCGACATTGCCGAGCGACCCAGTAACACAAGCCAGCCGCCGGAAGAGGTTCAATCCAGTGACACAAACCAACCGCCCAACCAAGAAGACGCGGGCGGATGGATAATTTCCATTTTACTAATTGCTGTTGCTGCTGTGATTGGAATTGTAATAAAGAAATTAACTAGGAAAAAAGAAAGACGTGGATTTCCTGAGATTGTAAAAGCGAGGGTAATAAAGAAACAGAATCACCGCTGTGCTCATTGTAAGCGTTTGCTAGACGTTGTTGATTGGGATCATAAGAACGGAAAGCGATATGATAATAGTGAATCGAACTGTCAAGCACTTTGTCCAAACTGTCATGCTATAAAAACGCGTAGCAACCGGTAGCCCTGGTCCAACTTCGATTCTCATTTCACGCGAAAGAGCAACTGTTACCTGAACTACTGAAAATTACGAATTTCGTATCCCGATCCATAAGTTCGAAACTTTTACTTTCACACCATTTGTTAGTACTTTCGTCCACCACAGCTAGCTCGTTACTCTCAGTTGAACCACAGATAGTTGCACTATAACCGGCGTCGATGAGAATCTTGCTATCATCTTCAGTTTTTGTCGGGATATAGTATACCGATCGCTTCTTATCAACTTACAGCTGTTGGTTGGATTGCTTGTGTGGGTTGTATTGCTGTCTGCGTCTGAGCCGGTGGCGCTACTATATTGCTATTTGCTACCGCCGCAACTTATTTCAGGAACAGTTGCAATTAGAATTGAATGTTCATGAGTAAGTAGCTGATGTAGAACAAATTTCCGAACCTAAAATTACATACATAGTTACAACGAAATGTTATGCGGAATATGTGCTTAAAGTAACTATATCAGAGTTCCACTGATATTAGTACTTATGAATAAATCACAAAGCCTCGCACTAGTTGCGGTAGGAGTGATAGCAGTATTATTGGTCACAGCAATGGTAGCAGATCCGCAGGACGCTATGGCTAGCAAGAAACATAAAAAACATCATCATCATGATGATGATGGTGGTGCATCTGCCGCAGCAGCGGCCGCAGGAAACTCTGCTGCAGCAGCAGCGAGTAGTAGCGGATCCTCTTCCGCGGCAGCAGCAGCAGCAGCAGCTGGTGGCGCAGCCGCGGCAGCAGCAGCGGGAGGCGGAGCTTCAGCGGCAGCAGCGGCAGCCAATTAGAAGCGCAGTAGTAAACTCCACGAAAGATAAAATTTCTTTTTTTATATTGAATTTAATTATACTATTGGATCAACTATTCAGTGCTCTAAAGTATGTTTCTTAGTATATTCAGTTTATTGCCCCGAGCTGGCAAGCTGATTAACCGATTATAGGACTGATTTTGTTATGGAATCTAATGATACTGTTGTATTGGGAGATCTTGGATGGGTTATCGAACAACATCTAAATGATATTCCAACTAAGCTGAAATTAACTTTTCAGAAAATTCTAGATGACATTAAAGTGAGGAAAGAAAATTTGGAAAGATCATGGATTTACTATGGATAGTTCAGTTTTATGATTTGTTTGTGGTAGCCGCAGCCGCTGTATACCAATCACCATGAAAGAGACCATTCTGGACATAGATAGAAAGTGATTACATGATTCTTTCCTGGTCATTAGGGACACCAGGGACACCTGAGATATTATTTATTCATCGTCTGAATTAGAACTAGAGTCATCATCGGAAGAGGTTCCACCGGTATCAGCAGTAGACGGTGGAGGTAACGGTGGTGGTAGTGATGCTGGCGGCAAAGTCTCATTTAACGCTGGTAGGGAGGTAGGCAATACTGCACTCAGATCAAGATCCGACCTAACATCATTAGAGTACTTTTCAGTTTTTTCTTCATTAGTTAGTGTTACAATAGTTGATATATTCTGTATCTTCGGGTCAGTTAGTGTGCTTGCAAGCTGGATTGTGCCCGCTGTATTGTTCAAGATAAAACCATCAGGAAATGATGATAGTTTTATTAATGTACCATTTATGCGATCGTAAATTCCCATCTGAGTATTTATTCTCTGTCCTACTATTGATTCATCTTCAATACTGTAATTTATTATAAGTTTAACTTGATTTCCCTCTGAATTAACAAGAGGTAGAGCAGTGGCTTGAATGACAGAGATAGTACCGCGTTGTTGGGCATGCAGATCCACTCCTGAAAATAGTGAAAAGCTAATAAACGACAATAGATAGATTGTTGTTACAAGAAAAACCGTGAAGATTGGTGTGTTCATGATCATTATGTGTATCAGTTAGCGTGTAATATACAATATAAGCAGATTTGTTTATATAAGTTATAAGTTTAGATAATGAATTTCAAATGATTTATCTCACAAACGACTAGCGTGATATAGATTAAATTGTTACAAAAGCCAGCGGCTCCGGCGAACATATAGAGCCTATTTACCGCTATAAGCCACTTATAATAAGATGAATAAGATTGGCTAGAAAATGGCTAAGCTAAAGAAAGATATAGAACATGTTGGGGATGTGATGAAGAAAAGTGTGTAGTATATTGGACAAGAGATTAAAGAAAATACAGAGTTAGCCGAGCACGAACAGGTGTACATAACATAAAGAAAAGTGCAAAGTCTGTATATAATAAAATGAAAGAAACGTTATAAAAACAGAAGTCAATGGGAAATCATATTCCCATCAACTCTGTCTTGATATGTCTAGTGTTTAATTTAATTATACAACATTAGATTAAATTGTTGTGGCTAGAGACTTTCTTCTAGCCAAATTCTAGCCAAAATTGT
>JAATVR010000688.1 GCA_014523665.1 Nitrososphaerales archaeon TH526 | reverse complement strand
TCCTAAAGGTTGTCAAGGCGAAAATGTTTGAAGAGTTCATAGTACAAAAACTACAAGAATTCTTCCCAGAGCGCAAATACATAGACCGCGCCATAGCATTACCAACAGAGTACTTTGGAGAAAAGTTTAACATACTGCCAGAGAATACACGCGCCCTATTCCTAAGGGCTGCAAGAATTGCAGACAAAGCGGCCAAACCAACAGAGAGCGAAATTAGAAGAGAGCTAGAGAACTGGTCACCTAGTGAAGAGGAAGTAAGGGAGAAAGATATTCCAACACTATTAGTGATTCCAACAGAAAAAATGGTAAATGAGATGCTCATGGCCAAGACGGTAGAAGAAGACTCAGACATGCAAGCATTCGAAGGGGAGGCCAGAAATATGCTAGACACGTTGTCACCAGAAGAAGACGAGGAATGAGATAGGGTATTGCATTTTCACACAGTCAACCAACATGTTCCTTATCCACCAATTTTGTCATACCCCACAGTACTAGCGATTTCCAAGAGAAACATACTAGGGTATCCTATTTTTCATACAATGATAAGGGGAATGGAGCCTAAGACATTCGGGTAGCCGGGACAGTAGCCGCTCTTACCATGGGACACTATGTAAAGGTCGCTTACATTCGGGGATATTTTGGATGGGGTTGCATGGAGAAACTCTGTCGTATGTTGGAAAAGGAGCGTTACTATACTGATCTTGATACTGCTAATGAGAAAGGGATGCTGTCCATCTCAACTATCTTGGTGACGATGACAAATACGGTGACATATGGACGACCTCGAACTGTCAGATATTGTAGAGTTCAAGAGAATAGCGGTGGTATCATCGCAGATACAAGAGTATAGTCTACCCGCAGATTTTGAGACTGGTAAGGGATACGAAATAGATGCGTTAAATGCGCCATCATCTAGTGAGGGACAGCACCAACTAAATCAACAGCAGCTAATGCAGAAACAGAAGCAGGACGTACAATGGGGGAAAATTCTTTCAGACACAGACTTTGTATTGCATGGATGCATTTATTGTACGAATAACGGCGGCTGTCATGGTTTACCCTTCACAACCTCTGAGGAGTACGAGACGCATATAATATTAAAGGCAAGTCTGCTTATCCCGGGCAAGCGAACATTGAACTATATGGTCTGAAAACACAGATTTATGGCAACGATAAAAGCAAACTGACAGAGATTGCAGAAACAAACCTAACTGGAGATGGAGTAACGATGGGAGATGGCAGCAGGTTGGCATAAAGGGCTAATTAAATCCGATAATTATTAACCTGCTTTTGCTTTAATCGTCTAAATTCCTGATTCAGATCACTAACATCTAATCCCTTTCTACCATAACCGGATATGATATTCTGTATGTCTAACCTTTGAGTATCATCATCAAATCTGTCCATTCCTTGAAGCGTTATTGTTAGGCTTTTTTTCCACATTTCAAGATTCTTTATTTCCATCTGGTGCATCTCTGCCTTTAACTCAGTTATCTCTTCATCCTGCTGAGCAATCTTTTGAGCCGTCCCAGTCTCTAACTCTTCATTGCGTTTCTTTAGGCGATACTCTGAAGAGATAGTTAAGGCATCGGCTGCGTGAGTCATGTAATCTTCGAGTATATCAGATTCCGCTGGCCGATAGTAGTGTCCAGATACTCCGATATCATGACCCATTAGCATCTCAACATTTATTGATTTCATACCTGATTGTTCGCAGTTTGATTTGTACGCCTTACGGAAAGCGTGCGACCGCATAATCCTTTTTGATTTGACGCCTGCCTTACTTATCGCGTCGTCAACTACTTTCATTACCGCACCATGACATAGAGGATAAGGGTTGTTTATGAGAGAGCGATTAAACTGCTTTCTGAATAATGGTGATTCATCTTCAAGTTTTTCTTGGCATCTCCTTCGATAATCTAAGTACGGATCTATAGTAGTCCTCCTGCATTCTGGGGTTACAAATGAATAATACTCGTCACGAGTCCTAGCATAAACTCGAATCTTGTACAAGTCTTGACCCTGATAAGTTACCGGAATCAAATCACCTATTCTCATAGTATGTAATGCCCCAATCCTAACCCCTGATGAAAACATAAGATGAATCATAGCCTTTGTCCTTAAGTCGCAGACTGAGAGAATAGTTTGGATTTGCTCTATAGTGTAGAGTTTATCATCATTAGTTGATTCGTCTGGTGGGTAATACCTTCGAATCTTGCGTCTGTTTAACTCGATATCATTATTCTCAAAGAAGTATAAAACGGAAGCAATCCGACTGTGTACTGTGGCATAACTATACTTCTCTTCCCTGTTTTGTCCAGTTTTTTTATCCCTGACAATACGCGGATTATCCCTTAGAGATCTGGCGTATTTGATAACTAACACCTGTATTGCTTCCTTTCCTAAGTCCAGTAAAACATCCAGATCATATATTTTGATATGATTTAGGAACAAATGAAAGTTGCTTCGGTATTTGACTGCAGTCTGTTTAGAGTTATGGCCTTCGTCAGCCTGAAAGATTGTCCTATTGAGATTAAGTTTTGTGGATTCAATAATAGTACGTGAACGTAATCCGTCTTGCTCTCGCTGCTGCTTTAGTTGCTCCATTAACCCGCTAGTTTAATACACTAACTAGTATTTCTGCTACTCTAGAGTATCGGGAATTCTCATTCCAACAACCTTAGTATTTTCTAATATCTATATTTTTTTAATCTCGTGAATCATTTAATACACTTTAAAGTCTTGTCAAACCCTCTTGGGCCTATCGTGATATTTGAGAAAAAAATAACTATTTTTAGGTTGAATTATCTAGGCAGTGATAAGAACACAGTTCTGACCATACCGTCTATAGATTACCTTATCAATGTAGTCACTATTTTTTGAATAATCGCTTGAAACTATTTGGCCAATCCTATTGCCTCTTATGAAATCCCTTTTCATTTTCTATCATCCCAATAAAGCCTTAAGTCTGATTTATTTTACAGACTAAGGTCTGTTTGTACCCAATAGCCGGTGACAACTTTGACTATAAGGGCAGGTACTAGGACTGGAGCAGCTACAAGATTGGTTTTCAAATCCAATTTCATTGAGGTTCGGTTCACTAAATGTATTGATAAACCAGAAAAGTAAAAAAACAGAAGCAACTGTCACTGAAAGAGCTACAATAATGGTCTTTTGAAATTTATCCATTATCCTTTATCTCCCAGTCTCATGCCATACTACCTACAATTCCACACAACCAGCTTCCGAATAACATAATAGAAATCATTTAACATTATCTTCATCGAGTTCTAGTCCAATGTATATCATAAAGAATAGACTGAGATTTAGAACTTCTGATGATCATTGCTACGGATGATAGTTTTATTGTGCTGTTCAAAACAATCCCCTCGCATTTGGATTTGGCACCAGATCGCACATTTGAATACTCAAGTTTAATTGAAGGTCTAGATATCATTGGCTTTTGTAGATTATTGCCTAGTGGCAGCATAATAATTGCATCATGATCAGATGATACTCTGCTCTCAATTGTTAATTTGGTATTCCAGATATGAAGCGACAGATGTTCTCATCTGGCCCGGAAACTAATTCTTAGCAAAGAGGATATCAAGATGCACCTAGATAGCGGGAAAATGGGTGCAAGTCCTGTTGATTAGATCTCCTTGTTAAATTTTAAAAACACTTTAGAGTCATGTCAAACCCCATTGGGTCCATCTACTGCATGGGTTCATAATACTTCTGCTATATCATTAGACTAACTTCGCTTGCCAGGTATTTCTTTTCCAATTTCGAAACTCCAATTGTGGTTGCTGTTCAGGTAGATCTTATGATTGATTCTTTCGGCCATTTGATGCTCGATTCACACGAACCTTCAAACCTTTTGACACAGTTATGATGTGCCTTCCGACGTGCCACGTGATGGCCAGTCAGTCATTGCTTAGTGTACTTCAGTAGACACCGGAACTTTGATTCTACTTTCTTTATATTTTTGACTCCTCACACATCCAATCCTGTCCACATTCATCCACCTGATTCAGTCTCCTCATCAGAACCACCGCCTGATTCAAACCCCTCATCAGAACCACCGCCTGATTCAAACCCCTCATCAGAACCACCGCCTAATTCAGTCCCACCATTTCCTGCCTCAGCCGTTCCAATATCTACAGGTTGATTCGTTACAGTAACCGTATCACTTGATATAATCACGTGAACCCCTTCAGGTGGAAATCCGTTCATGTCTGTATCTGTTGCTCCTTCTGTGCTAATTGTTATCGTCCCGTTAGCCGGGAGTGGTGCAGTAGGATCTATCGAAACGTCTGCTTCTGTTACATTTCCAGATAGGGTCTCCTTTGTTAAAGGTTGTTGAGCCGACACTTGCATCGTGCTTAGAAGGAATATTCCTAGACCTGCGCTTAAAACTAGTTCAAGAAGTACTTTTTCCATATAGTCATGATGGTTCTGTATGGTTTAATACTCTTTCTAAGCACGAGGGACGTCATGCTAGGGCAGCCTACATGACATACAGTTTGTTGATGTCCTGGTAGTATGATGGCTTATTCAATGTGGTTAACCATCATAAAGACTGATTAGTTTGCTAAGAATAGGACGAAAGTTAAGAGGATATAAACTCAAAACAAAACCTTTAAGGTCTAAAACTCTTATTGGATCGGGTTCACATATTGCAAAACAATATAATAGACAAAAATGATGAAAATCCAGTCCCGCAGTCAGACCATCAAAAAGTGTTAGATATCATATTTGGGAGATGGAGAAGCCAGATACTCTATACTGGAGTAGTACTGGGTATTTTTGACTATGTTAAATCTGACATTAAAAACACTTCTGATATAGCGAACGGATTATACCTTGATTATGAATTGACTTATCGACTATTGAGAGCACTAGGTTAATTAGGGTTTTTGAAGGAGGAAGTCAACAGCGAGGATGGCATCAACAAGTTCTCATTAACTTCACAAGGCAGGTTACTTAGCAAGGATCATATACAATCTCTCAGAGGAATAGCGTTACTTGAGGAAGGACCAGAACATTATGCTATCTGGAAGCATCTGCCAGCGATGATAAAAGACGGTCAACAAAACGCGTTCCTGCGTGAGTACGGCTATAAAATATTTAATTATGCGGAAAGAAATGTAGACTATGCAGGAACATTCAATCAAGCCATGGCAAGTTACTCTGCCG
>JAATVR010000687.1 GCA_014523665.1 Nitrososphaerales archaeon TH526 | reverse complement strand
CGCTACTATTCGTGGATCCGTGTCTGGCCGAATAGAGCTCTGAGTGTTATTGCTCAATTTCATTGGTGCAGTAAAAGTTGTCCCGCCGTCGAGACTCATAGAGAAGAATATATTTCCAATATCGACATTTCCTCCGGCTCCACTTTCTAGCCAAGCTAGGTACACTCTGTCCTCGTTTTCTGTATTCATGTAATTTCCTGCTGCTGATTCCTCCGACGTTTCTGATAGATTAGAACTTTTGATATTCTCGGAAGAATTGTCCGATAAGCCTAGCGAAGTTGTTGATAAGGGTCCTGATATCAAGGATGATGATCTTTTGTTAATTGTACCGTTAGAATGATTTTCAGAGGCGGTAACAACGTATAGTTGTGGTCCAACAGAAAATTGGTTAGGGGTCTGGCTAAGATTTTTCGGCTTGCTAAAATTGTGGCCGGCATCTGAGCTTTTTGAAAAGAGGATATCGTTATTGAGTACTGTTCCATCTTCTCTGATGGTGGTGTTAAACCAAGTGATATAGACACTATCTTTCCCAATGGCGGCGGCAAGTTCAGGCATAGATGCAACCCCTGGTCCACTTACACTGGTCGTTTTACCAAATGAAGCTCCAAAATCATTGCTGCTCCGAGATAGAATTGAGCCGGCATGAACGTCGTCAGCACTGCCAATCCACGCAACGTACACGTTATTCATCGAAGCAGACAACCTAGTTTCTCCAGCAGCAGCAAAAACGGTCCCCAACGGTACAGGTGGAGTAAAGGTTGTGCCGTTGTCAACACTTTTGACAAAAACTATCTGTGCCGGTCCCGCCGAGTAGTCTGACCATATAATATAAACATTGGATCCTGAAGTTGCAATTCTCGCTTCTTGTTGGATGCCAGGTGACAAAATTGGACCGGTCATGGGATTGCCAAATGTAGACAAGATAACTGGCGGTATGAATGTTTTTCCATGATCAATACTTCTTGAAAAATAAATGTTAGTATCTGCTGATCCCATTGTGGGAGCACCAGTCCAAACTATGAATATATTGCTATTTTCTGATACCGTCATCTGTGGATCATATGCAAACATGGTATCGGTACTAAGATGAAGTGGCAAGACTTCGTGTGAGGTTTGGCCCTTGACTTGAACTGGGTGAAAATAAGAAGCGTCGCTGACCGAGATGCAGATTGTTAATGGTAATACAAAAAGGACTAAAGCCTGCCATCCAATGTGGTATTTTTGGCTCCGTTGATCCTTTTTCTCTTCTTCTTTCCCCTCGCTTAAACGCTGAGAAATGGAAACCAAGCGCATTAACATGATATCTTAACGTCCAAGTCTTATATCACCATAATACTAGTTAAAAAATCATTCTGATACAATTTACGTTATAAAATAGTTCGTTGTTAATGACCTGCGTATTTCAGTTCTTTATGCAACTTTTTACTCAAAGAAGTCCACATAGAATTCCCTTTGGTCTTGTTCTTGCTGGATATTTCACTTTGATATTCTGAATTGAGATTTAAACTGAAATTTCTTTACTTCTTTTTTTATCGGCGTTTTCCTACTCTGTAAGATCTGGGTTTGTCTATTGTATTTACTACGGACTAAAAAAAGAGATTGGAGATAGCCGTATCATATCTACGGGAGTAAGAAGAGCAAAAACGACCAACATGACAGTCAAGGCAATCATAATGCCAATGCCAATGCCAAAGAACGAGGTAAGTACGAGAATTTAAAGGCTATAGCCATAAAAGAATAGATTTCCTGTTCGATTAAAAGATACTTTTGGAGATGAAAATCAAAGGAAGCTTACTCTGACTGAATCTCCAGAAGGTAAGACATAACGTAATGCCTGAAATTGTAATGGTTTTTTGCGCTGGTGAGAAGCAAGTTGATTAGTTCGAAAGAATCCAATCCACTTGGATGTCGGTGAGATCTACTCTTTAAGGTTGCATTTTAGCTGCCAGATGGAATTGAGGCAACCCACAAGTAATTAGCGCCACCGATCTGATTGCGAATACGCTTTGGAAACCGATTTATGGTTCATATATTCGTCTCAATTTATTTGTCCTAATAGGATAGCTTTATCAAGCGGCACAAGTCTTGGTTTGCGAACAAATTCAGAGCTAATTCAAATTGAGTGTTGCTAGATGTTCGGATGAAAAAAATCTGGTGCAAGGCACAAAAAGAATCCAAATATCTATTTTCACTAGATACTTTGAAGGAGCTCACCACTAAGGAAATAAAGTTGTTGGAAAGCCGAATGACGGGAAATTCGTCATAGCAGGTGAAACTATAGTATCAGCTGCTAGAGGGGGAAACTGTGAGGAAACGAAAACGCAATTAGTAAGTGTGATCGTGGGAGTAAGACCAAATTCAAAGGAGCCAAATTCTGAATTAACCGTATAGGTGCATAGCGAAATCAAGTTCGACGATGTACCGCTGAATGTTGGAGGACTTGTGATCATTACGACTGGGACGGTCGATGGAGGACAGTTCATCATCCCGATACTCGATATTGGAATATAAGTGATCGAGATATCTGAGCACATAGGTATTACGCCCTCGTCAGAAAACATCGAAGAAGGAGGAAATCCTCGAAGAGCTGGAGATACAGGCGTTGTAAATTGCCCGTAGAGAGGCGATGCTGCGCTTGTGGTTATGGCCAGTCCAAAAATACCCGCAATTATCGCAATTGAAATGAAATGCAAACTGATGCGACCGCGATTAAATCCAAAGTTGCAATCGTGACAAGACTCGGCCGGTATTAGTCGATTCATATCGTATAATACTCTATCCCAAGATATAAACGAGCTCGAAATTCCGGTTAAATTCTTTAGGGCATATCCAGAATCCCAAAGCTGATGTGACAAATAGAAAGCAATGGACTGACTTCGTAAAGGGTCATATTGTTGCATGACCCATTCTGTATGTTTGAGCTGATCCTTATTTTGGCAATTTGTATGTAGTCTGTAAATGTTAATTGTCCTGTCCTTCAATAGGCCCGGTATCAATGCAGCCAATGATGGAAAAAAACGAAGTGACCTAAATGGAACTAAATAAGACTATAAAGATACATAATAGAGCAACTGGATCGAGGAAGGGGAAGAGTATCCTATCCTGCAGGTAACAAATGAAGAATTGCACAATGATACGAAATTGAAGGGGATAGCCGTATAATTATTCTTCCTGGGCTAATCATCAGAAGCGTGTATCAGTGAAAAGTATCGGAGGAATAGGAGAGAATTGCCTTCGCACTACAGGTCAGTGCGTATTATAAACATGCACTCTACAATTATTCTGTATCCTCTCTATATCTAGATTACCAGAGTCTGGAGACAGGTCATTGATGACATCACTGCTATTAATAACTCGAGTGTTCTCACGGCTGTCACTGTTTCTTCCAATACCACTGTCTTGAAGATCCCCATGATCTGCTATGCCCAGAATTCCGGTGACTCCTTCATGGTCTTCTGTTCGTGAGAGGCCAAATTTGTCCGTCAAAATCTTGATTGTCACATCGTATTGATCAGCTTGTTTTAGTTTTTCCAAGTCTAGTCTAGCTGTACCT
>JAATVR010000079.1 GCA_014523665.1 Nitrososphaerales archaeon TH526 | reverse complement strand
ATCAAAGACTGTCTTCTGTATCAATGTTCGTTAGTCTTAAACATTTCCAACACTTGATCAAAGCTTAACCATTAAGGAATTGTGATCTGCTCTCAAGTATTGGAGTATCGTGGCTCACGTTACTTTAAACCAAATCAATAACGATGTTTCTGTTTTCGATACAAGAAGTCATTTTGGCTAGAGTCTGTTATCAGTACTGAAGACTTAACTATAACAACTACAGCTATTCCCCTTAGAGAACAATATACAAATCCACACTAAAGACAGCTTTTAGGATAACAACATGATCCACTTGGATTAGCGAGACTAGATTGGCAACAGTTGAATAGCGTTATTACTAGCAAGACGCGGCACGTTTGGTTCAAAACGGTCATATTTCCTCATATGTCAAAATCCTTTTAGCCGCATTAACTCTATTAAATAGATCCTTGAGAAACAGATCAGCAAAACGTTCAAAATTGTAAATGCCAAATTGGCTTTTGTATTCCTGTCTTCTCTTCTGATACTCCTCCTCTAACCATCGGAAATCTGCTTCCTTTAGTCTAATGACATAGTCCCTAGATGTGGACTTAGATTCGAAGACATTTATCATGAACACACTGGCGAATTTAGTGAAGCTATCCGCTCTATATCTCTGACTATATTCTTCCTTTAGACTTTTATGATTCTCAACAAGCCATTCTTTTACATCGGATCTGAGAGTCAATGAGGAATACCTACCGGCGAAATCTATTTTCAGGTTGTGCATTTCAACTGAATACTGGCCTCGTTTTATTTCATTCATCATCATTATCAGCGCACTAGGAAGGAACATGCCTGGATAATGCTCGTCCGTGGCAGTCTGCAGTCTCTGAAGGATCGCAGGCTTCAATCCTATGGTCTCATATCCTCTCGAAGGCATAGGATAAATGTATTGGCTTACCTAATTAATATTTGGTTCGTAATATACCGAACATAAATAATTCTTTTACCATATTTACTGATAGGTAATGCGGCAGCAAAAACAACAAGTAGCTTTAGCGCAATTTCAAAATTCGTTACGATCATCTGAAACAAGGTAGCCTATTTACAGTTCCCAAAGCAATTCATGAAGCATATAAAGTGTCCTGATTACGAAAAGGCACTAACTGAGCATTCTGCCAAGGGAATGCAAGATAAAATCATTGAATTTGTAATGTACCTCCGAAATGAAAGAAAGGTATCTCCAGCCAAAATAAGAGTGCATATTGCAGCCATAAAGCATTTTTTTGAAATTAATGATTTCCTTGGAATCAATTGGAAAAAGTTCAGTATGTTTATGGGTGAATTTTATTCAGTAGTAGACGACCGCCCGTATACTAGAGGTGAGATCGCAAAAGTGCTTTCCTCTGCTCATTCGATAAGGGATGGAGCTATGATCTTTATATTAAGTTCTGCAGGTCTTCGTATCGGAGGTCTGCTAAATCTACAGCTAAAGCACCTGATCCCGATACCCACGTATGATATTTACCAACTCATAGTATACAAAAAGGCTAGGTAGAAATACACAACTTTTTGTACACCGTAAGCTAAAGCAGCAATCGACCAGTACCTGGATTTTAGAAAAATGATGGGTGAGAATATTACTCCTGTTTCGATACTTTTCAGGCAGGAATTTGACAGACTTGAAGAAAGGCTCCTCCCAAACCACTAAAGAGGTCCGCAGTATTTTACATGGTCTCAAGGCTATCACAAGAGGTAGCAATGAAGGAGCTTCTACATTTAACAGAGGGCTTGGTGCAAGGCCAACCAAGGCATGAAGTTATGGGCCTCGAAAATATTTTGCTACGACCTTGGAGACAGAAGATGTAAACCCTATCTATATCGAATTCTTGTTAGGACATTATATAGGGCTTAAATCAGTGTATTCAAAACCACCCCCACACTCAGCTTTTGGAAGGAAATGGGGGCAAAGTACTTGGATATCCACATGGCATTAATGCTTTGACTATAGACCCCAAGTACTAGACTTAGAAAACAAGCGGCTGAACATGACTATACCAGTAAGGCAGAACTAGCTCAGCAGTGGGAACAGAATGAATCTTTACAAAAGAGAATGAAGATCATGGAACAGTACTTGAAACTTTACAATAATCCTAAATTTGGTGTAGAGCTAAAGAAAGGTGTAATAAAGAAAGTTACTTCATAATGGTAGATTCATTTTAAGGCCTTCTTATTATCAAATGGTCTCTTCTCTGATTTATCTACTTTCTTATACCATACTTTAACTAATTGTTCATAGTTTTGTACCGTTTCTTCTGCTGTGTCGCCATACGCTGTAAATCTATACTTGGTATCTGAATTCTCTTCACTATCGCCTTTGATTATATCCTCAATCTCAAACTTGAATTTATACCCTTTATTTGAATCATTCATTATTTAACCACTTTCTTGTAAGCATCAAAGACACTCCCTTATAATGTCATCCATAGTTTCCTATCTTAACAAGTTCACTATGGGTTTCATCCTTAACCTTAACTGCAGCTTAGATGCAAGTAATGCATATGTTGGTGGGCTTGACCTATTCTCAAGTAAAGGTTTTATGAACAAGATATTACCGTATTATTTACAACGCTTGGCGGTACCTAGACGAATCCACCTTTTTTACTTCTATAATGTCAATCTCTGTTGTGTTTGGTGTACTTAAACGTCGTCTGCCATATTCAGTAGCTTCACCTTCAGTAAGAAGGAATCTAACACCAACTTTAACAGTTACAACATATTCGCCCTCCATCGCCATTAGTCAGCCCTTACAGCATTTGCACATTTCTGGGGTAATAATCTGCATCTTATGTCATTATACTAGATCTCTAAGATAGCTTTTATCTGCTCGCTCAATAGTGACTGCTGAATGCTGATATTCATTGTTTAGGATTTCTATATTCGGTATTGTGACATCTCTATAAGGTTCATCAACTTGGACATATGGTTTTTGTCCTTGTATTAAATCAATAAATTTACCTCACCTAGCTGTCTAAGACACAAGTGCTGCTTTGATCTGATTGTTGGTTAAGGTCTATAGATTATTGAAGTGTTGCTTTACTCATTTTCATGTCATGTCTATTGGCACCATCTATAGATACACCAATAGGTACTCCTTTACCATCTACCAATATATTACGCCAAGTGCCTGATTTATTTCTGTCTGTGGGATTTGGCCTTGTGCCTTGTTCCCTCAAGGGGTGCTTTTGTAATAAGGCCATCCATTGCCTTCCGTTTCCAGTCTATTCTATTAATTTTATCATCTAACACAGACAATTCAAACACTATTCCACATAATGGGTGTGGGTGTAAAGATCCTGGTAAATTCCTTGGATATGAGATTCGATAAAACGTCATCTTAAAACCTGATTTTCTTACTTTTGTTAATGTTTATCATGTCATAATAACAGTAGCAATATACAGTGGTGGAACTCACTCAAAGGGATAAGTGGCTGAAGCAATCACCAAGGACGTAGTAAATATACCAAAAATACAACGGAAAATGTCATAATAGTATTCTAAGAGGAATTGGAAACCGGCATGCTTCGGGAATCCGTCATTAACGATATACTATTTGACTCGTTAGCAACGTTATTCCCACTTGTGAATAGATCATTTCTAATGGCACTGAATACCTGATTTCTAATTCCAATGAATTGTTTTGCCAACCGTATTGTTTAGTTCCTTGACTCTATTTCGAATAGTTACTTCTGTTACCCCTGCAGCGTTGGCTATATCAAGTTGCGTTAACTTTTCACCCGCCTTGAAGGATGAAATATAGAGTACTGTTGCTGCGAAACTCATCGGATTTTTTCCAGCAGATATTTTACTCTTAATTATTTCTGTCATCATGTTCATTGCTAGTCGTGTTGTTTTCTCCGACAGCTCAGCCTTATTTGCAATTTTGACAATACATTTCATGGGGTCGGCTATAGGCACTTTAAGGTCAAGCTCGCTTATCAGTAGTCTGCAACATAGTGCTATGTGCTTACGTTTCGTATTACTAATTGCAGCTATTTCCTTGAGCGTTCTAGGTGCTCCAATATCTCTGCATGCGAGGTATATTGCTGCAGTGATCATTCCTGAAGTTGTTCTACCACGCACCAATCCTCTATCTTCTGCTTTCCTATAGATATATGCTGTTTTCTCAATTATCGTATATGAGAGCCCAAGCTTATCTTTTAATGCATAAAGTTGAGAAAAAGCCTGAAATAGATTTCTATCATGTGAACTGTCGTGAACTATTCTATAATCCCATGTTCTTAATCTCTTGTACACCGAATACGTTGCAGTATCTAATTTCTGTCCACTAGCGTCTCTGCCTGTTTTTGAAATTAGTGTTGCAAGGCCTCGATCGTGTATAGCTAGAGAAGTTGGAGCTCCTGTTCTTGCTCTTTTATTTTGTTCTTCGGTTGTAAATGCGCGCCATTCAGGATTACTAATATTCTCAGACTTTTCAGTAATAACTATACCACAATTACTACAAACAACCTCGCCTGATTCAGAATCAGTAATGATATTTGTGTAATCGTTTCGACAGATAAAACAAGTGACTGAGTTTCTTGTTATCGTTTTTTTGTTGTTTAGGGTTTTTTCAACTTTTATTGCCGTATTAGTATTATGTAGAACCACATCAGGCTATTTAAACCACCTGAATAGAATGGATGTTAGTAGGTAGAGCACATAGACAGAGAACATACCTAGAGAGAGGATATCGCCCTCAACCTCCTCAGCCAAAGGATACCGGTGGGAATAACGATAGTAACACAATTCAGATACTCCCAGATGAACAGTGATTATTTGATCCATCTCTGCCCCATTGTGCTGCAGATCCTGAGGGAGACGCCCTAAAGGCTTCTTTTCTGAATTACAGAGATCAATATGTTCCCATACGCAGCAGATGCCCTGAGGGCTATCATTCTCATGAAGATGATGAAAGGGGGGAAGTGTATCCCAGATTCTACACCACGTGATGAGGGCTATATCATGAATCCAAGTTTTCCACCACGTGACATTAAAGAGTTTGTCGAGAATTTCCAGGAATAGAAGAATGTCAAGAGGAAGGATCTGATCCCGAACCGATCGGCAAGACCAATGGATGTGTGTCAATAGGCGCTGTTAACTTAGCGATAAAGCTATAGCTGAAATTGTATGAGAGCGTTCAAGGATAAAGATCTAAATTGAGAGAATGCAATGTTAGATAGGCTTATTATTGAACCCCTGCGCTCAAGGACAAACCTTGAGCCCCATTAAACCTGCGAGAAACTGAATGTTCTAATAATAGAGCCGATTAAGGCTATTTCTGATAGGCCTTAACAGATGAAGAAAGCACATCACAAACCTGTTCTGCTCACACGATTCTATCAAACGACTGCCATGTTCGACTTGGCTGTGGAACAGGCTTTTACGTACTAATTAGGTCTTTCTTAGTGCAAAGAATATGAAAGTGTAATCAAGGCATGTATCATTCCAATGAATAACTCTTTCTCCGTATGTAAAATCTATTGGTTCTGTAAGAAGGAAATTGTTCCGTTCTGCAACGCTAATTACGTCTTCCTCGATTTCTCTCCTGCTGAAAATATTATCAGGCGAATTTTTAGGATTTACGTCCGTACTAACTAAATTGACTATTTTATCAGGCCAGTAGTCTGTCGACGTCAAAAGTAATCCCCCTCTTTTTATTATTCTATTCATTTCTTTGAAATAGTTCTGAATACTAATACCATGTTCGATGACTGATAATGACGTAACAAAATCAAATGTATTGTTTTGAAATTCCGTTTTTTCTAGATCTTGAATTGAAATATCAAATGTGTTATTCAATTCGATTGCAGTGTTTATTCCTTCTTTTAGGTGCAAATCACATCCGTATAGGTTCATAAAACCAAGTCTCCTCAGCAGAGGCAAAATCGGAGAACCGTTACATCCCACATCTAGTATAACCGCACTTATATCTGCTTGCTTTATTATATCAATCATTTTAAGTGTATCCCATGACTTTACTCTATCATGATGTGGGAATAGACCAAGAGAATTAAGGCATTCCATGGCTTGAGACACTTCAAAGGAATTTTTAAGAACTGAATTATACCCCATTATTTCAAAGCATTTTACGGAGTAAATTAAGTTTACGAACTGGCATCAGATCTTTCGTTAAACGAAAGGTTGATCCTGTAATGGCAACTTCGATGTTGAAGCCTCTGAAGCTGACATTTCCATCCTCTAGAGACAAAACGCTATACTGATAACAGCTCGACGATGGGCTAGCGTCTTAATTTGAGCATGCTTGTATTGAGATTGGTAAGCTTTTTACAATTGCCCTAACGTGCTGAGTAGTTGAAGTATGTATGTCATTGAAATAGTTGTACTTGAAGGTCTCCAGTGACTTGCAATGTGGAATTATTGATTGCGTCAATACCACCCATTATTTCAGTTCCAAATATGTCAATTTTAAAAGGTGCTTTCAGACCTGGTTGAATACCTGATGGCGAAGTGAACCCTGAGCCTACGCCAACGACTTGATCATTTTTATCATATAATGTTGCTGAAACTTGAACACTGTTGAAAGGGAAGGTGTTATTATTAAAAACTTCTCCAGTTATTGAATAGATATTTCTGCCTTCTGGAACGAATGCGGATACACCTCGTATTTCTAAATCGATTGTTCCGGAATGAGATTGATTCACTGGACTTTGCTTTTGCGCCAATGCCTCAGTGTTCATGGTTATCGATGATATGATGAATAATAGCATTATTAATGTCGTCATCATCATGGCTTGTGGCTGTAGGAGAGACATGATAGATAAGTGGATCTATAAACGTTATAAGTGTCTTTATAAGGTTGTTCCTAGTTTGTAGCTAACTCATGGGGTTTTATTAATTCTGATATCTTATCCTTGTTGCAGAAGACATTTCAAAGTTAAGAGAATGGTCCCTGAAAAAATGTACTTCCTTATCTCCTTCTATTCATTGGTCAAAGGCAACTCTCGATAGGATCCCATAAAGTGGCAGGATTTACAAAATATTAAATCATTTCCCTGCATTTGGTGCGACATATCCCCTCAAGTCGTCTCCATTTAATACATCTTCTTCGGGTGGAACATAGTCAACGACTCCATACCTGCCAGGATATTTCTTCTGTGTTGCTAGTGCTACTACTACAAAGATTATAACAGATATTACAGGAGGAATCAATGTATCGAGTCCTGCCAATTCGACAGGAATGACAAAGAAGAGCACTAGCCTCAAGGATGATCCGATAATAAGAGAAGCCAATGTTGCAGGTGTATTAGCCTTCCTCCAGAATAAGCCAAATGTCAGCGGCGCCCAAGCCCCTGCGAAAACGATATCAAATGCGAGGATAAGATAAACTCCGGGCTGAGGTATCATATACGCCAGAACAAACGCAGCTATCATCATTGGAATAGTAAAAATACGCGTTACCATCAGTAATTTTCTATCCCCCATTCCTGGGCGTTTTAGTATCCTTTTCAAGATATTTCTCTGAACAATATTTCTCGACATGACACTGGAAATCGCGAGCAAACCGCCGTTTGCAGTTGACATCGAAGCACCAAGTACTCCCATGAGTAACGCTAATCCAATGACGAATGGTACATGGTTTATCGCCAAATCAGGGTAAGCTGTGTAGGGATCAACCAAATCTGGGAGAAAGTATAGTGCAACAATCCCCATCATACTTGTGGGAACGATGGTCAATATTGTTAATCCTGCTCCCATGAAGGCTCCCCTTCTTGCAGTTTTACCGTCCCTTGCTGAGAACACCCTTTCCATGAAATCCAATGCTACAATATCTCCCAGTGCCAAAGCCATGATTCCTGCCCAATTAATTAAGGCACCATTGCCCATATCTGTTAGTCCAGACAAATCCAAGTACCCAGGCGGGGCGCTGCTAAGGATAGTAGCAAAACTGACGCCCGCAAATCCTCCTGCGAAGAATAGAAATGCTGCCCAAAATGCAACTATTGCCAAATATATTTGAAAAATGTCTGTATAAGCCGAGGAGAATAGACCTCCTGCGTAGGTATAAATCAACACGATTATCGCTCCAATTAGCATTGCCCATATGAAGTCGATATGTAACACTACCGACAAAATATATCCGGTTGCTGCAAAATTGCCTGCAACTAACACTACGAAGCTTATCATCATGAGGATTCCAGAAATACCTTCACTCGCATTTCCAAACCTCCTGAAATAGAAATCGGGCAATGTAAGCATTGACATTTTATTAAGTTTCTTCGCATAGAATATTGCCGTTAAGATGAGGCATGCCGCAAGTCCGATTGGAATCGCAGCTCCCGACCAGAATCCAAATTGATAAACAAGCGATACGTTTCCAAGTGAAGAGTTACCATCGATAGATTGCGCCGCGAGCATGGTTCCTACGAAAAAAAGCGGCAAGCTCTTGCCAGCAATCATAAACCGTTTGCTGCTTTTCTTTACAAGCCTGGAAGTCAGAGTTCCAACAGTAACGGAAAGTGCCAAAAATGCGATAACCCCAATCGCATATCCGTCTACCAAAGTGATACCTCCAATGTTAAATTCACAAAAGGTACGTTACCACTAGCCCGACTAGTAGGAACAATGCCATCGAAATGCACATTGGTTTCTAAACGTGAAATTATATAAATTTTAGGTAAAATAATGTAAATTACGGATTTGAGAGTGAACGAACATTCGTATACTACATGTAATCGGTAGGTAAAAAACAATTATTACATTTATAAGCTTTGATTTTTCATAATCTAAATAGTAAGCGACTGGAATTCAAGATTTTCAATTGTTGTTGAGTGAGATGTTCCAACCAATCTTCCGTAATGGCATTCGCATTCATTCATCAGACAAGCCTTATATAGTTTAAATCAGACACGTGGAAGATACATGGATCCTCGCACGGAGCAGCTTTTCGGTGATGGATTTAGCAGAAGTCAAGAGGACGAGAGTCGTCGTTATAACCTCTTGGCGGCTACCTTGGTTGCAAACCTTGTTAAAAATTCACTTGGTCCTTGTGGATTGGAAAAGATGTACATCGATATTATGGGAGAGATCACGGTGACAAAAGATGGCTCTGCCATTTTGAGGAAACTTGATGTAGAGCATCCTGCAGCAAAAATTCTGATAGAAGCAGCCAATGCAGTAGACAATGAGGTAGGAGACGGTACTACTTCTGTTGTCATTTTGTCGGGAGAATTATTATCCAAGGCACAAGAATTGTTGTTGTCTGGAATCGCTCCATCCATGATAATTGATGGGTATCTCATGGGCTTAGAAATCTCACTTCAAACTCTCAGTCGAATTTCAATATCCTCAACCAGTATCGGCAGAGAGGTGATGAGTAAGTTGGCCGAGAGTTGCCTCCAAACTAGGTCTATCTCAGGCGTTGTTGCTAGAGAAAATACTAGTGCAGCTGATTTGATAGTTGAGGCCGTTTGGAGCATCGCAGATTTGAGAAACAAAATAATCGACACAGACGATATCAAAATTGAGGAAAAGCTGGGTAACTCTTCTGAGACTACCCTGGTAAGCGGAACAGTGATTGACAAGACCTTCGACGCTTCACTCAGGATCAAACTGATTGAAAACGCCAAGATACTTTTGACTAATGAAGATCTAGATAGAAGCAGAACTCGGACTAATTCTGAATTGAATATATCATCATTTGATCAGCTAGAAAAATACCGCCGATCTGAATATGAACTACTCGAAATAAAGGTACAGAATATTATCGATTCTGGTGCAAATATCGTGATTTCTCAGAAGGGAATAAACAAAATTGTGCAACAGCGCTTATCAAGAGCAGATATTATCTCCCTTCACAGAGTCAAAGAAAATGACATGCTGTGGTTGGAGAAATCAACGACTGCAAGGATTGTCAAAGATTTGAATGGCCCAATACCATCTAATACCTTGGGTTATGCAGGAAAAATATATGAGAAATTGGTTGGTGATGACAAGATGATCTTTATCGATGAATGTAAGAATCCCAAATCAGTGACTCTCCTCTTGAGGGCAAACTCAAAAAGGGTACTTGATGAGTACCACCGGTCCGCACTGGATGGATTTGCTGTTCTCAGAGATTATATTCAATCACCTAGAATAGTTGGAGGTGGTGGAGCTACTGAAATGAAGGTAGCTGCTGTCATTAGAGATAGATCTAGACAAATTAAAGGCAATGTTCAGCTCGTACTTCAGAAATTCGCTGAGGCATTAGAGGAAATACCAACCACACTTGCTAGAAATGCGGGAATGGATACCGTAAACACGATAATCCAATTGAGGTCGAAACACATGCTTGCTAATAGCAAGATTAGATGGTATGGGATTAATTCAAGAAGCAGAAAGGTGGACAATATCATTTCGTTAGTAATCGAGCCATCCATAGTTAAAGAACAAGTCCTTAAAACAGCTGTGGAGGTAGCCTGTATGTTATTACGCGTGGATGATGTTTTGATGGCCAAACCAAAAGTGCAGACTCATAGCCACACTGATGGTGTAAAGCATTCACATCCAGGAGGAGACAAGAAGCATGATCACTATTTCGATCGACTAGGAAAACAACAAAGGCCTATCCATCACTATTATTGATTAAGGATTTAGGTGGTTTGCTTTCTCCAGTTCCGTCTAATCGTACGAGCCGGATTAGTTTTTCAAGTGATCATGCCAACCCATGGAACCAATGAATTCCCTCAAATCATTAGCCATATAACAGCCCATAATTCATAGGTTCTGAGTATACCAAATCACGTCTATGTGGCAGTATATGCTCTGAACCGAATGTTTGAGCTACTTAGGTGTCAGTATTTCATCACCGACTAGCTTCGTCCCTAATTGGTAAGCGTCGCTGACATCCTTCACAAAGAGATTGCCATAAGGCTCTGATGCTTCACCGAAGCAATCTATAAGCTCGCCAACTATTTTTTTTGCAGAAGAATCAGGCACAACAGCCATAACCAGAAGCCTTGTTACGAATTCAGGGACAGTGGTTCTGCCTGAGTGTACCACTTCAGGAGCTGCACTTGGTGTACTCCCTGTACCAAGGACCTCGAAAACTAATGCCTGCCCTATTTTTCTGGAGTATATCGGTCACTTTCGAACGATGCTCTGAACGGATAAAGACATCCAGTTCTTTCATAGTGTTATGTACATTGACATTATGTATAAAAACTCTCCCTACGTATATGTATACTACCAATATTAGGATATCATATAGCACAGTTAGATCATGTAGATTACGAACTCATGCATTCTTTAATTATTCATTCTTAGAATATGCGACTACTACAAAAGAAAAGCGTCCAATCTTGTATCATTGAAATGAGACTAATACCAATCGTCACTTGATGACTATCCTCACTGGGATCCTACGAAAATGAATGCTTGAGTATGATTGTCAGTCGGTTAAAGAGGTTTCATCACGTCTATCAGTCTAGCATTTGTTATGATGCCATCTTGTTCTCTAATTGTAAGATCGACCACATACTGAAGGTTATTTAACATGAAAGTGGTCTGTGCGTCCCATTCCTCTCTTTTTTGTTCATTAGGCAGGGAGAACAAAGACCTTAACTTTAAATTTGTGATATCTTTTCCATATAGTATCTCAATTGCTCCAGCCGCTCGCACCTCGACATCGTTTTCATTTTTAATCGCATTCATCGCGTATCATATAAGGAGAGTAACTATAAAAAAGTATTGATTTGTGATTCATTCACTACGCTATGCAATCAGTATAGTATTATACAATGCGTAGATTACGTTAGTATATCATATGACAAATCTGTGCCATATCTTGAATTTATGAATAGCCAAATACTCAAGAGATGTGGTCATTATAGCGCTTCTCAAGAGGCTGATGTAGGATATAAAACCTAAGAACTCAATGTTGAAGTTATAAACATGGGTCGAAAGATTGTCTACATATTCTGCCCCATACCCATAAACTCACATTGTCCATGAGTATCTGATTCTAAATCTAGGAACATACAATTCTACATAGTCGATTCTCTGATGAAAAGGGATTCGTAAACTACTTAGAAATACTTAAAAACATTATACGTGTCCTAATATTTAGCGAATTAAGGATGGGAATGGAATTCTATGGGGATTCGTACAAAGGTAATGATGAGCCAATTTTTGTTGGTATACCAACTTTTCTGAAGTTACCTTGGCTTAGATCTCGTCAGGAATTAGAAAAGATAAAACCAGATGTAGCTATAATTGGAGAGCCATTTGATTTTGGTACAACGATACGCCCTGGTGCGAGATACGGGCCACGTGCAATCCGCGCAGCTTCAACCGTGCCATCTCCTCCTTATGAACATTTCAACATTGAAACGGGTGTGGACCCTTTTGGTGTATTCAGAACTATAGACTATGGTGACGTTGTAGTATCTCCTGGCGATGTCATTGAATCACATAGAAGAATGACAGACAAGGTCAAGGAAGTTCTCGATATCGACGGGATTCCTGTAATGTTAGGTGGAGATCACTCAATTACTTTCGCTAACGTGCGAGCATTTGCGAAAAAGTACAAAAACATTGGCATGATCCATATTGACACCCACGCGGATTGCGCTCCTCAAGGGCTTTGCGGATTCAAATATGATCATGGGGCACATATAAGAAGAATTATGGAGCTGGGATGTCTAAAAGGCAAAAATTATACACTCATTGGCCCAAGAGGATACTGGCCTGGACCTGATCTATACAAGTGGATGGCTGATCAAGATTTCCAATGGTTTACAATGTTGGATGTCGAAGAAATGGGAATAGATACCATTGCTAAGGAAGCGGCCGATAGGGCCAATGATAATGTCGATGCGGTATACATTAGCTGGGATATCGATACGTTTGACCCAGCCTATGCTCCAGGTACCGGAGAGCCTGAGCCAAATGGCCTTACTTCCAGAGAGGGGATGAGATTAATGCGACTATTGTCCACTTCTTTTGATCCAGACAAGTTTGCGTTCGATTTAGTAGAAGTAGCACCCAACTATGATGTAAGTGATGTCAACTCCTACAACGGGGGAATCACTTCGGGCTTGGCAAATCGATTAATTGTTGAACTTTTAGCTGGGCTTTCACTCACTAAGAAAGGGGAAAAAAATGGATATCCTGTACGGCCAAAGTCCTATCGTGGGAAGGGACATACTTATGATTTTGGCAACGGTCCCAAAGCAGTGCCTCCAAAAAGAAAGAATCGATGATAAATATTAAAGTCTTGGTACGGGGTGAAATCGATACTCCTCCATTCGTAAGGATATTTCAATATCCTGACAAGGAAGAGGAATCTATATTTTTCAATTCCGTAGCAGCGATCAAGAAAAAGATTGAGATGAGTCTAAAGATCAATGCCAATGAGACTCTTGCCATTTTTTGTGCATATGTGGTTGAGCAGATGAGAATTTACAAATCTCAACAGGAGATCGAAAATGCTGCACGAGACATTATTTCTAATGACCAAGTATTGATCGGTGTTCCAGAAACTTTGAGAGAAATGAGCTTTGACGTAGCTGTTGACAATTTTCCAGAGCAGTGGATAAAATTTTTTGAACCTATGAAGATTAGCAATTACATGATGACTTGAATAGATTATGGGCACTGTTCGACAAATCATTGTCGTCGGTTGAAAAATCAATTCTTTATGAAGTTTAGAAATTTTTTCTGAAGAATTAATAACTAGCCATCTTATATAACTAAAAAGCAGTAAGTAAAAAATAGAAATAGTTTAGGTTATTCCCGGTAAACCATTTGCCTAGTTTGAGAGACATGCTCTCTTGATCTCGGTATTATCAAAGGTCTGAACGTTGTGGCAATACAAAGTAACACATTGAATACCTGCAAGTCAAATATAGCTTTGACTTAAAATTTATTATCGCTTAAACAATGGAACCTCTTGTATTCGCAGATGGTAGCTATCAATCTTTAATGTGGATTGCTTTTGGGTTATTCGTAGGGATAGCATTAGCGATTGACTTAGGGATGATTGAGAGTATAAGGAGGAGGATATCTTCAAAGAATAAGAACTCCCAAGACAACAGTGTACAGCTTCTAAGTCATCAAGAAAGGAACAAAAAGACCTTCGAACATGCATTGAGATGGACCGTAATTTGGATTTCACTTGCAGGCGTATTTGCAGGTCTAATTTTTGTAAGTATGGGATATGACAAATCACTTCTGTTTCTGACAGGGTATGCTATTGAAAAATCACTAAGTGTAGATAATATGTTTGTATTTGTGCTAATTTTTTCATCACTTGGTATTCCATACATCTGCCAGCACAAGGTATTGATGCTTGGAATACTGAGTGCAATTGGACTGAGGATAGTCCTTATTCTCGCAGGGATTTCTCTGCTTGAATCATTTCATTGGATGATATACATCTTTGGTGGTCTGTTGATATTCACCGCGATACGGATGCTAGTAGCAAAAAAGGAAAAAAAGATAGAAATAGAAAAGAATATTGCAGTAAGAATTTTGAAAAAGTTTATTCCTATCGAGTTAAAAGGTGGTACCACAGATAAGTTTCTTCATCGAGCATCAGATGGCATACTGTATGCAACTCCGATGCTAATTGCACTAGTAATCATCGAGATGACGGATTTGGTGTTTGCTCTTGATTCTATTCCTGCAATTCTTGCAATCACAACAGACTCATTTCTAGTAATAACCTCCAATATATTTGCCATATTGGGCTTGAGGAGTCTATACTTTCTCCTTGCAGGAATGATGGACAAATTTTACTATTTAAAACCAGGACTGGCTGCAATACTGCTTTTCATAGGCATCAAGATGCTATTATCAGAGTTTTACGAAGTACCCATACCTACTTCCATAGCAATTATTTTTGGAATCCTCGGAGTAGCCATTGTACTTTCTTTTATTAGAATCAGATATGTTTCGTTAAAGGAAGGTAGAGTCAGAGCAGAGGGAGAAGTGTCAATCGACAAGAACGATACTGATGAGAATCGGACCAACAAGTTCTCCGATTAGTCGATCTAACATCACGAAGTTCAGTAGACGATTAAGACTTCAAGTCTAGCATTAATTTGTAATTTTCGCTATGTATCCACCGTATTTCTTCACTTACCTGCTATTTTATTAAGTATTGATAATCCTATATTTGCAGCAAAGTGATCCTTGGCGTTATTTCCAAAGGTAACATTTGGCTCTCCCTTACTCGCAACAAAACCTATCACCGTTGCTCTAAAGTTATGCCTTTGCAATTCACCGAGTATTAAATTTGAAATATCTTTGGTTGCGACGATTGCATGACATCCATTCATAGCAGCGGTTGGGTTTGCTACAAGAGATTCACTTGAGGCTAGTCTCGCAATTTCTTCAAACATCATTGGAATGTCATTGACCACAAGATGACAATTACTTGTTCGGGCTAGCTTCCATAACCCAAGTATGCCATCACTACCTAAAGGGTGAGCAGCTACTATGTTCTCATCCTTTTGAAATGATGCCCCAAACCCTGGACAATATTTTGAGATTATTTTTCCAAGTGAAAAATGCGGTTCACTGAGATTCTTTATACATTCATCTTTTGCAGATACAAGGGCTTGATCGTTGATTCCTTTGTTTTCTAAAGTAGAAATAATCTTCTCGTCTATTTGCGCTAGCGTATAAAGACTTAATGCCATCAATGAACCGAGCGGGTTAGTAATAATAATCTGCATAGTCTCTTCGAGCTGGTCATAACTTGTAGGTAGTTCTTTGAAGGTGTTAGCAATCCCAGTTGCGCCAAAGAAGAGCTTTCCTATTTTAAGTGAGCTGTAATCATCCATCTTGAGATTATATCTGGAAGTGAATGCATCAAGATTTTTTCCAATGATATCTAGTGAAGATTCTTGAGGAGAATCGTATATTGGATAAAGGTCAAATCCTGATGTGCATCCAAGCAGATTCAAATGATCGATGCACCGCGTCATGGGAATGTCTGTATGGATCTCAGAATCGGGCTCTAGTGTAGGATCAATCACGTGAGCCGTAGCATTATCAGCGACCGTAAATCCAACCTTATCTCCTCTGTGCAAGCCAATGTAGTCAAGTAAGGCAAATTGTGCATCCTTGTGCTCTGTGACTGCAAATGCGCTCTTATTGATGGAAACTTTACATCGGAAATTTTTGAAAAAGTTATTTAGAATCCCCGTAAACAAAGTAGAATCGTTCTCAATCTCCTTATGTACTCGGAACATCGCAAGGGCATGTTTAAGTTCAACCTCGTTTTCAACTGCAGGATCACAGATGGAAAAGACTCTTCTTGTAAGGTCAGGTGTCTTGCCTTCTGCGTAATGGAATGCGTCAAACCAATTTGTATCCAGCTTTATAGAGCTACGTTTCATTTCCTTTACCGCTAGATCAAGTGTCCAAATATCAATTTCATTAGAACCAGTAGCAATCCACCTCAATGGGTCGAACCCTAAGCGTCGATATTCTTCTATTCGCTGCCAAAATTCTTCAGTCAACCACAATCAACCTCCTGCATCTCTAACAACTGCATACATGTATCACCAGATATTTAAAAAACACTATTTAGTAAAGAAATCCTTTGATATTCATGATGGTATATCAACGAAAATTAGTAAGAATTTCTATACATGTACAGAATCATAGCGACAAAACCATGCACTGGGCCAAGTTGTGATCCATATTCAGAACCTTGATAGCAACTTTATCAAGCAAATAGGGATCGAGACCAAATTGCATCATCTTGAAAATAGGCATAAAATATTAGTATATATGGGTTGCATTCGAGGAAGTTATCCTTAGGGCTAAAAGAGCAAATATCTACATTGATGGACACCCCGGTTGGAAACTGTGATTCAAAGGAGAAGCTTTTGGAGATTAATTCGAAAGTAATTACGTGTAAAATTTGTCCAAGGCTATCAGAACATATAACATTGATTTCTGCAAACATACCAAAACGGTTCAGAAATGATCTTTATTGGGCTAAACCAGTTCCAAGCTTTGGAGATTCGAATGCGAGGTTACTAATTATAGGACTAGCACCGGCTGCTCATGGCGGAAATAGAACGGGATGTATGTTTACCGGTGATGGCTCGGGGGACTGGGTTGCCAAGGCATTATTCCAAACGGGGTTTGCTAGCTCTTCTATCAGTCGGTGCAAGAATGACGGATTTGCACTAAAAGACACATATATTACTGCTGTCGTACGATGCGCACCTCCACACAATCGACCCACTTCGTCTGAAATTACAAACTGTTCCCGTTATCTAAGCTCTGAATTAGAATTACTTGATAAAACAGTCAAAGTCGTCATCGCTCTTGGACATATTACATTTCAAACATATTGCAAGCTTATTGGATTAACCGCAATAGAGTTTCACCACGGAGGCAAGTTTAGTATCAAAGGTAACAAGGTTCTTTTATCGTCATATCATCCAAGTAGGCAGAATACTAATACAGGAAGATTAACATGGAGAATGTGGATACAAATCTTTGAAACTGCTAGGATAATTTTAGATTCTTAGCGTTACCAATTAAGTAACCGATGAAAGCTCCCATCAAATTTATGAAGTATCATAATCCAAGTTAACTATCTCTTCATTTCCGGTCTACGTTACGCGATTAATAGAGCGTGGCTGCGTCCGTAAATCCTGGCATTCATATAGCCAACCCAGTGACAATTATGGCCATATTCTAATTTCTTGAACAAGTCTATTGGTACATTTCAAACAACCAACAGTCCCACCGACAATCCCGAATAATCAGTTTGAATGGCC
>JAATVR010000078.1 GCA_014523665.1 Nitrososphaerales archaeon TH526 | reverse complement strand
TATGCGTTCAACTTTTCCAAAGACAGATTCAACGTATTCCTTCCAAGCAATAAGACTACTATGGCTGCGACAAAGCTAAACGACGAGAGTCCAACCATCAAATTGAAAAATCCGAAAGTTACAAGCATAATAAAGACAAAAGGACCAATTGTTGCAATTAATCGACCTGCACCTTCAACAATGCCAGAGCATGTGGAGCGAATCTCGGTAGGAAAATTTTCTGCTGTGTAGGTTAAGAGATTTGAGATCATCCATGCGTTAGCACCAAATGCTATGAAACTAGAGATGACCAGTCCAACATATTCATGTATGAATACACCTCGTAAGATAAATGCCATCCCCATAATAACGCATGAGAATGCGATTTGGTACTTTCTTTCAATTCTGTCAGCAATTATGAGTGAACATAAGCCTCCAGCAACAAATCCGGAACTTGAGATCATATTTATCGATATGGATTCTGCGATTTCATATCCTTGGTTAGTATATTCAACTACCAATAGAAGTGATGCGTAAATAGGTATAAGCGCAAGAGACCAAATAGCTGAAAGTATGGAAATCCTGCTAAAAACAAGTCTTCTATTGGTAACGATATTTCTAAACAGAAGAGTTAGATTCTTGTTGACCTCAAGCCTCGAGCTCTTTAGTCTTTTTTTGTCACCTTGTTCAAATTCCTTTGTAACATCAGAGACCTGATTTGATGAATTTTCCATTTCAGAGTGATCTACAGCTTCTCGATGTGTAATCGGATCTAAACCAAGCTTGATGAGTAGTCGATTCGCTTCCTTGATTTTACCTTTGGATATTAACCATCGAAGGGACTCTGGCATACCGATTCTTAAAATTAGGGCGATCAGGGCTGGTAATACTGCTATCGCTAGAATTATTCGCCAACCCTCTATCTGGACTACATTGTTGATTTCACTTTCGAACAGCGCAAAAGAAATTGGCCCAGATAAAGCAATACCTGTCCATCCGAATAGGACTACCATCGAGGTGTATCTACCTCTCTTTGACTTTGGCGATATTTCCCCGATGTATGTAGCTACAATTGCGATTTCTGAACCAATCCCAATGCCTGTGATCAATCTAAATATGACCATCTGAGTCATATCTTGTGCCGACGCAGATAGAATGGAGCCTGCTCCCAAGATCACAACTGAAATTATAAGGGCGGGTTTTCTTCCATAGAGATCTGCATAAATCGTAATGAGTACTGCACCTATAACATATCCTAAAATTGTCAAAGAAGCACCGATGGCGATCTCTGAGTCTTGAACATTCCAACTCTCCTTCAACATTGGAGATACGTATGCATAATTTGAAAAATCATAATAGGTAAAAAAACTAGCCAGACTTACCGCCAACAGGACGCCAGTACTAAGAGGTATTTTTTCTAAGGAATCTATTCTTGTTCCTAATTGTAATAACAAAGAATCAGTATCATCTGAATTAGACGACGGCGCCATATTCCACTCTTATTAAATGCATTGATATAAATAGCTTGAAAATTAAGTATTGCAATTATGAAATTACTATTCATTCATTCTAGGTAAATTCTGATAGTTCGCTTCCCGGGATTTGGTATGAACACTGACTAATCAACCACTTCTAGGAATCTATACAGAGATGGCAGTAGAACCCTGTTATATGTGAAGCATTATCACGCTAAACTCGTGGTTACTAATTATTAGAAAATATTGTGCCTTAAGCAACATGACATTTAAAAGATTATGGGCTAGTGTGGATATCGTAGTATTCATTAATTCACCAAAAAATGACATGAGTTTTGTGCTGAGATCCGTACGGTAACTAACTGGGATACCAACATAAGTAGGGGGATAGAATATGAGATCGACTAGGGAGGATGGCCAGGAATATTGCTAGCGCAACTATTCTAATGGTAGAGATAGCATGTTCGTATTCCAAGTAGAGGGACAAAAACAGAGCCGCACCTTTATGTCAAAAAATAAATATCAGCGCACTTTCGCTCAATAATTAAATAATTTACTATTATTCGTCTGTGGTCTTCGACCATTTTCTCGTTGCTGTTCAAATCTATTAATACTAGCAGTTCCCTATAGGCAAACTTTTTTGAATTTCATACTTCTTACAGTTTTAGTCTGTGTTACATTAAGCAGATGAGCACTATTTGTAGAATTTTTTGGATTAGATGTTTGTATAGATACATCTCGCTTTTGTTACGCAATTCACTTTTTAAGTAAGAATATTTTCAGCTATTTGCCACAATATAGGCGAGAAGTAGTCTTTGCCGATCTCATTTCTATACTCGATGTTATTCCATTCGCCTTGTATATCAGAGAACTATTGCCTATTTTCAGAAATTGCGAGACTTTGATCCAGTAAGCCAAGTCTAATGTCCACATTTTAATTTTTATGTATGAATAGTCAATATCTCTATGATTTGCTTCCCTTCAAACAAAAATGATGAAATACGTTGAAATAAACATGAAAATTCTCTAATGCGCGATCTTTATATCATGCCGATGAGTACTAATGGCTGCATATTTTAGAAATTGGACGACAGTAATACCGGAGCTTCCGATGATGATCGTAGCGATAGTATCATAAAGGGTTTATCTCGAGGTCGGGATAAAGGGTTAAATTTCGAGGATGAGAAGCCAAATAGCCTCGGAGAATCAGATCGCAGTAGTGCATTTTCACAACATAATAGCCTTGTAAGCGAAGGAATCCTGGCAGGACAAAGAATTGCAAAAATATCTGTTGTTACCCTCGTGAGCATTGGAATTGTAGAAATTCTTACGGGGTACTTTAGCGGTAGTGTTGTAGCGACAGCAGATGGACTAGATTCTGTATCTGATGCAGCTATATCATTTATTGTTTTGTTGGGTCTTCGTATAGCCCATAGACCCGCTGACAAGAAATTTCATTTTGGATATCACAAGGTAGAAAGCTTTGCTGCATTGATGGCTGCTATCGGAATGGTGGCAATAGGTATTGTAATATTCTACAATTCATACCAGGCTTTGTTGGATCCCCATGAAATAAGACAACCAGTTCTCACGATGGTTGTTCTTGCTGGAGCTGGAGCAGTCTCGTTACACCGGGCTTTCCAGATGAGGAATATTGCAAACAAGTATAATTTGCTGTCGCTAAGAACTGATGCCAAGAATTCGATAAAAGATGGGTCAGCGTCAGTTATTGGATTCCTAAGCGTCTTAATAGCTTCACAATTTGGATTTTTGCAGATGGATGCTATAGGCGGGATGATAATTGCTGGTTACATTTTCTCAGTCTCATATATATCGCTAAAAAAGTCATCTTTGATACTTGTAGATTCGTGGCAGAATCCCAAACTCACTGAACTTATCAAACAACATATTGAACAAAAGCAGTTTAGGGTGGGTCAAGGACCTGACCAATTACAAACTAAGGTCAAGGTTCGCTCAGTGTTGCTCAGACCAGCAGGAATGGTCTCCCAAGCTGAGGTGCATATTGAAGTAGATGGTGATAAGCCACTGAAGGATGTGGAGATGATATGTCTGCAGGTTGAAATGGAGATTCGTTCCAAATTTCCAGATCTGGAAAGGATTTCAATAATTCCGCATTCAACGATCGCGAAGGCAACGACAACACAATCTACTTCATTCAGGAGATGGATTTCGGTACCTGATATTTTGCATCAGCATCGGCAACAGCAACAACAACAAAACCAAAAGCACGAACATAGAACGTAAACACATAGACGTATTGCTGTAAAACATCCCATCTCCATTTTTTTCAGATCGATGCTTATTGTCGGTTGGTTAATTAGCTGACATGATAACAGATGTAGTAAGTGCTTAATTTTTTCTAGGGAAATTTTGCTTCGAACTGAATTTGTGTAAGCACAAGTGAACAGTTTTTAAGGATGGAAAAAGATAACAGAGTTGATGACAAACTCAATCATCAAAGTGTTAATTCCCGTATTGACGGCCATGACGATCTTTACAACTGCTGAGGTATTAGCACAAAAACAACAGAACACAGTCAACTTAGAGACGTCACAAGTCGAGTTAATAGCGGGTCCTACGAATAATGTAGAACTAGAAGGACAAGTTGTAAACAATTCGACTACAGGGGTAGATGATGTAAGAGTTAACGTGCAGTTCTACGATTCAAATGGACAACTCTTACTGGAGACCAGTAGGTTCATTACTCAACCGTCTCAGACGCTCCAACCAGGTGAGAAGGTGCCGTTTACCGTTTTGGAGACACTTGGTATGGATCAAGTTGGTAAACACGTGGTAATCGCAGAAGCGGATGCAGCTACCTAGTACAATACGACTAATAGGCGTCTCACAGCTTCACTACATTTTTTTGTTATCGATCCTATGTATAACTAATTGATTCTGTGTTTTGGACGAGTCGATTAATTTGATCCTCGTTGGAGGAATCACGATTGACCAGTGATTAATAAACGAAAACAAATCTCAAAATACTTATTTGAACCCATTTGGTTGTTTCGCCCTCGGGCTGCACATGACAATTCCACAACACGCGGTCATTTGAATCATCCCAAATCGGCTGAATCAAATACGGATAAAATGAAATCCCAAAGACAAACTTCTAAGAAACATCAGACTCATAATATGAGCTGCTTATAGCGTTGATTCTCCCACTCAATCTGTGACTATAAAAATTACTCTAGCAGCTATTTTCTTGATTTCATCTTCCGGCTATGCCTCCGGTGTAGTCCCCTGAGACTTTCACTATGCCTTCTTCAGATTCGCTTATCACCTTTAGTAGTTCAAGAGTCAGTCTCATATTTGCTACGTAGTGAGTACCATTTTCATAAACTGACGGTAGAAGTCCTGTCTCCTTAAATATCAAATTTTTCATTTTTTCAGGATCTGTGTTCCTCGTGGTGGATATTTCGACCATATAAAACGGGGGAGATGACGTTGATGCCTTATTAGACTTTTGTACTTCCTCTTCTTCGCGGATGAGGAGATCATGTATTAGCGCAGGATTTATTTTTGGAAGGTGTAACTGATAGAGAGTTTGCAAGCCTTGAAAAACCCTTCTTATTTGCTGCAATTCATCAGAAGGCATAAATATTCACCCAGTATCCATAATATAAAGGTAAATTTCTATAGGAACTATAGAATGTTCTAGTCCTAAAGTAGGAAACAATGAGTTTAGTACCAACTGTAAGTTGTCTTTTTTTTACAAAAATCAAAAATCACTTAGCAGAAAATGTCAATTTTGAAAGAAATATCAATTCGTCTATCGAAAGTCCCGAAATGTCATGTATGATACATGATCCGAACACTCCAGACAACACGAGACTCTCGCTCTGGTGATGAGTGAAGTTTACGAACCAACATAACATCCTAGATGCGTCTTCCTATACTAGATATTTTCAGTATCTTGCTGGCAATAAAAGGTTAATTCACAGCCGATAAGTCGCTACGAACAACAAGTGTTTACCTCAAAGGTAGCATACACATTAATGCCTTCTGTACGTGTAGCCTATTTTCAGCCTGGTCCCACACCACAGATGCTTCACCGTCAATTACTTCGGAAGTGACTTCTCGACCCCTGGAGGCCGGAAGGCAATGCATAAAAATACAATCTTGTTTCGCTGACCTTAACAGATCAGAATTTACTTGGTACTTGGGTAAGAATATCTCTTTTCTTCGCTGTCTTTCTTCATCCTTTCCTATGGATATGAATGTGTCCGTTGCCAACACATCAGCATTTTGAACGGCTTTTAAAGGATCATCTGTGATTGATATCTCTGTTGAACTTTTGAAAGCTTCTTGTTTTGCTACATCTAGTACATCGGCATTTGGCTCGAAACCCGGAGGACAGGCAATTGAAAGATTTATGCCAATTTTTGAACAACCAAGTACTAGATCATTGCAAACATTGTTACCGTCCCCTATCCACGCAACTTTCAATCCGTTGAATGTATTCTTCTGCTCTTGAATCGTCAGGAGGTCGGCCAAAATTTGGCAAGGATGAAAAGTATCTGAAAGTCCGTTTATCACGGGAACAGAGGAGTATGCTGCGAGTTTCTCTATATCCGAATGCGAATATACACGCGCCATAATCAAGTCAACGTAGAGTGAAAGCGTCCGAGCTGTATCTTCGATTGATTCTCCTCTCGTTAGTTGAAGGTCGTTTGAACTCAGATAGATAGCGGTCCCGCCCAATTGTACGATTCCCGTTTCAAAACTTAATCGGGTCCTAGTAGAGGGTTTCTGAAAGATCATGGCAAGAGTTTTCCCCTTCAATAAATGAGGTGATCTTCCATTCTTCAATTCCCTCTTGAGATCCTTAGACAACTCTAAGATTGATAAGATTTCCTCTTTACATAGGTCTTTCAGAGTCAAAAAATCTTTCTTATTTAAGGAGGTCTTCAATATCTTCATCCGTTAGATACACTACTTCTTCTTCGTCTTTCTTCTGACTTTTGGCTTTTTTCTCATTATTTTCAGCTAGATTCTTAGTTTTTGACTTCACTTCAGATTCCATCGATGAGGTAAGATCCTTTTCATGAGAGCTCTTAATAGTAAGATTATTCTTTGTAACGTTCTCTTCTGGCTCTTGCGTCTTGTTCTTGTTTTTCTTGCCGAACAAACCTCTCAAAAAGCCGCCGGGCTCTTTTTTCTGGGTTGTTGGCTCAGGTTCCTTGTCAGATATTAGACTGATAACCTCTGGCTGCAGTTCTTGATGTCCTTGCTGCTCTTGCTCTTGCTGTTGTGAGCGTTCGAGTTCTTCCCGTTGTTCTGAACGATTTGGTTGCTTTAAATGTTCTTCTTGCTGTTGTTGTTGTTCTTCTTGCAGCTGCTGTTGTTGCTGCTGCTTAGCAAGACTTTCAGAATCGACTCTATCTAATGATTCATATTTGTTGGAACTGGAATCATCTAAATCTGGAAGCAATTTTGGGGGAGTTTCATCTATTTTTTGATTTGGTCTCTCAGAAGTATCTTCATTACTCACTGTTTTCAAAGTTACCTTCTCATACGGTGGTTCTATATCTAGTGCAACTTTTTCAGTCCTCTTCGTGTCTTGTTTGGTCATATCATCATGATGAATGATATTGTCGGGTAGGAGCTTCGTTTCACCAATTAAAGGGGAATTACCAAAGACTGAATCGAGAAACCTTTCAGAACTAAAAGGTGTGATATCGTCATAACTTTGACCCATTCCTAATAGGACAATTGGCTTTGATGTGGCATGCACAATCGATATGGCTGAACCCCCTTTGGCATCTGCATCAGTCTTGGTTAGTATTGCACCATCAAATTTGGTATATTCAAAAAACTCACGGGCCTGATTGATAGTATCATTTCCTGCCAATGAATCGCCGATAAATAATTTGATATCTGGTTTTACAACTCTGACTATCTTGTTAATTTCATCCATCAGGTTCTTTGCAGTCTGCATTCTGCCAGCGGTATCAATTAATACTGTATCTACGCGGTGTTTTGTAGCATAATCCACAGCGTCCCGTCCAACCGCAGAGGGATCAGCTCCGTATCTCTGTGAGATGACTTTGATAGACAAATTTTCTCCATGTTTTGATAGCTGCTCAATTGCACCGGCTCTATGGGTATCTGCAGCAGCAAGTACAGTTGAAATTCCATTCTTCTTAAATAGACGAGCAATTTTCGCAATAGTCGTTGTCTTACCAGTTCCGTTTATTCCAAGCAAAACTATAACACATGGTCCTTGTCCTGCTTCCTTTTTAGATCTTATTTGTTGGATAAGATTCATATTTCCAGATTTGTTAAACATGTCAGCTATCCGAAATCTGAGCTTGAGCCTGATCACTTCTTCTGCACTTTGTCCTTTTTCAAGTTCTAAACCTAGTAATTCAGTTCGTAGGTTTCCAAAAAGGTCGTCTACAACCTCTGGAGCAACATCACTTTCGAGAAGCGAAAGCTCAAGTTCAGATAATTCGCTATTTAAATCTCTCTCAGAAATTTTCTTATGAGACGATAGGTTTCTCGCTGCGTCAGAAAATGCCCTTTTGAGCTGGTCAAACATTTGCGTCCCTGTAATCTTAACGCGACTAATTATTATTGCTACTGGGTTTACCTAAGTTGCTCCTGCCAGAGGTAGCTCTCTGCACCATTTCGTTGACTTGAAGTTGAATTTGCTCCATTCGAAGAGATACTTGTTGCTTCTGCCCCATCAGCTGTTTCAAAGCAATCTCGAACTCCTTCAATCTAGATTCTATGTAGTTGATTGAATCCTCTCTGCTCTTTTCCACTGCCACTCCTGCACCTATGTTGATAAGCAATTTCTTCACTGGGGGTACTGATACTTTCATATGAACCCCAACACCGACTGGTACATATGATTCAACCTCTGTTTCAGATTGAATATCTTGCACCGCACTGGATGCTAATCTGGCTTCCTCTAACAGTCTACTGACAGCTGCCTCACGACCAATGATCTCGTTCAAATGAGCTTCAAGCACCCTTGCTTGCTGCATCATTTCATTAATCTTTTGTTCGAGGGCGCCTTGTTCGCCACTGACTCCGCTGCTCATTCATCCTTTAATCCTCTGGCTTTCATATATTTGTGACTAGAAAAATGTGCGAAATATTTCGCAGTACACTCTGACATGCTATGCAAGATTTTCCGAACGCTGGTTTGTAGTTATTGTTATCCTGCCAGTAGGAGTTTCCTGTTAGTTCTTGTGATGATAGTAAAGTAAATCTTGGCAATCGTCATGGTAATGGCCACATCCTCACAGCGAAAAAACAATAAGTATCATTGTTACCAAATATCAATTAAAGATTTTATTCATTACATTACTCAATGCAAAAGAACCCTACTGAATACAATTTGACTCCTAAACAAAACATGAAAAAAAAGAAAGACGCTACAGAAAGTGCATCCAATTGGAAAAAAGAGACATGATGGGTAGATATTCTAGTCCCCTATCATAGTAACCATATGGCCATCTATATGATAAACATTAACAATTAGTACTTTTCAGAATATATTCGCCTAGTCTGGTAATACGATTCAGATTCTGCTGATTTACGACCAATCATGAGTAGGCGTCATTCGAGTAGTGCTGCAAATAGAGTGGGAATCGAAGTAATCTGAACAACCAAGATCTTCCCTCATATTCTTGAAATCTTTAGCATGTTCTTCATTTCAACCTTCATTCCATATCTCTTTTCATTCATCTTCATGTGAGCATAGATTTTCAACAAGTCGCGAGAATTCCTTAATATGTTAAATCTGCCTGAGATCTTCATTTTGATGAATTTATGAACCAGGGAGTAAATATCAAATTTCTTTAATACTGCACTTCTGTATTGTTTCAAATTATTTAGATGTTCCACAAATAGCTGTGCACACCAGGTAGATGGGACGATCCCTTCTCCCAACAATGCATAGACGGTACCAATCGATTCACCTACCCCAATAGTTTTTCTACCATCCGAAAACGGTTCACATAAAGAAGGGGGACTTATCCTGACTGGTCGACCTACTTTATGAATGATTTCACATTTATGTCTGTTTAAAAAATCATCGAGGAATCCAAGTGTGTACTTTCGTCCGAAATCACCGGCTCCGACATGAGCATATCCATTACCGAGAGGAAAATACCAAAAGTATCCTGACATACTAGAAAATGCCTTCAGGTAAAAGTCATCATATGGATTTCTATTCCGATCATATTTCACTTTGTATTGTACGCATGGAATCCAAGTCTCGTTGCTAACTTTGGGTAAATAGTTCCTATGAAATCCTGTAGCATCTACAATAAGATCAAAATCAGATTCTAGGTTCTCCTTTCGTGGCACCTTTCCAAATTCTATGTCGGTACCACGTATCATATCTTTAATGAGCTGCAGTTTATCATAAGCAACCATACCTCTTAACTTGATGTCAATACTATCATCAATCAATTCGACCTTCATATTCTTACCTTTGTGGAGAACGTAATTGCTAAAATCCAAACCGCATTTCTTTACTAAACCACCCATTACATTCTCGCATGTTGCCCAAGCACACACAGCATCATGCGTTGATGCTGGCATTCTTTCAAAGCCCTTTACTGCGTTGTCCCCATCTTGACTGAGTTTGTTCATGATGTATGCACCAGCGACACCAATCCCAACTACAGCAATTTTCATTCTTAACGCATGATTCACAAGTGACTAATAAAAAGATTGACTAGATCCCTCCAAAAACATGAGTTTTTGTAGACATTCCCAGGAAAATGAGGATAAGAAATAGAATAAAAAAATATGTAGCAATTAATGACATGTTACAAAAAATGGTTGGAGGGTAAATACGTGGGATACGGAAGGCAAATTGTCATTACCATCGGATGAAAATCTGGCAATTAAATCCTTCCTACTGACCTTTGCTATAATGATTTAGAAAGCTCGAGCCAATATCAGCGGAAATCAGTGATGGCTAGTAAGCTTCAAAATTCTTGCCCAAGCATTGTGAGCCAATTTTGAGTGTCAATACCTCATTTGCACCTTCGTAGATCATAATTGCACGGGAATCCAAAAAGTGTCTTGCAACCCTAGATTTTTTGGTGTACCCGTATGAACCAAATATTTGAACCGATCGATTAGCTGCATCAAACGCACAATTGCTAGCATATAACTTGGATATTGAAGAAATTCTATCTACCTCGTCTCTTATTCTAATGTACTCCTCATTTGATCTGTTCAATTTTAGTTGCCAGTCCGTATTATCTCTTTTAAACGTCTCGACATAATTTTGCAAATGCTGTCTAGTGATAGCCGTACGATAAACTAGCCATCTAGAGCTCTCTAGACTTACTACCATCTTTGCAATATGGTCTTGAATTAACTGCTTTTTAGCTAGAAGGTCTCCGTGCTGAGTTCTGTGCTTGGAATAACGGATTGATTCTGCCAAGCAATCCTTGATGACACCAAGGGCTCCCGCTGCGACGCTCAGACGACCATCTATCAGTGCGCTGTATGCTATGCTCAGACCCTGTCCTTTCAGTCCTAAGAGATTTTTCTTGGGTATAATGCAATTTCTAAAATGGAGTTCAGCATTCTTCACTGTGAGGAGCCCCATTTTATTTTTGATCTCTTTTCGTCTAATGCCTTGGCAATTTTTATCTACTATAAACGCGGAAATTCTTCCGTTGCCGCGTCCATCTTTGCTGTTCCGTTCCTTAGCATATGTGGTCAATAGGTCGGCAAGCGTTCCATTGCCAACCCAATGTTTTGTTCCATTGAGGACATAGTGGTCGCTTTTCTCTTCAAATACCATTTCCATAGAAGATGGATCACTGCCAGCAGTAGGTTCTGTAAGTGCGAACGCCATTATGCTTTTCCCTCTTGTGGTATGCGAAAGGTATTCTCTTTTCTGTGCCTCGTCAGCCCACCCTTGGAGAACCAGTTGACCAATTGAAGTGTGAGCTGATAGGAATGTTCTAATAGAACTCCCTTCTTCTCCAATCCTTTCCAGTGCAAGACAGTAGGTGAGAAAGTCGTACCCTAGGCCTCCATATCTACTAGAAATTGGACAGCCTAACATTCCAATATTTTTGAAAACTGGAACAATCATGTCATTAATTCTTTCGTTAAGGTAACACTCTTCTTCGTATTCCCGCAATAGATTGGATGCTTTATCGACTTTTGATAGAAAATTTTTCTGTCTCCTGGAAATATCGAAATTCATTTCCGAAAGATCATGATAACACATATCTGAATAATTATCGTAGCTGATATTAAAGCCGATTGTGACTATTGGCTATTTAGCCATGTAAGATAACTTGTGTCAATATTAAGAAGTAAGGAGTTACGGCGATGACGTTAATGATGTTGATATTGATGGTGTTGATGTTGATGTTGATTAGCTCTGACAATCATATTTGAAAAATATATCTTGTCGATTGATTTTTCCCAGTCGTAATTGTTACTGTTACTGTAAGAGAGGAGAGAGGAGTACAAGGCTCACGTCGACCTGCGCTTGAGTCATACGTTAACATGATGTTTAGAACAAAAAAAATAACTTCTATTTGTGGGTTAGCAGTTTATTGCTAACAAAAGAATATCAATTTGTTGTGATAACCATGTTATGACTTTACACAAAATGAATCAGGCTCGAAGCCCTTTCATGAAGAATATTTGCAAATTGTCGCATGTCTATTTGGCTAAATGGGCTGATCTTTTTTAGAGTGTCTATTTCCTGTCCTTCTTCTAACATACTTCGATTGCGTAATTCTTCTACGATTTTTTCCCT
>JAATVR010000686.1 GCA_014523665.1 Nitrososphaerales archaeon TH526 | reverse complement strand
ATACGCTTGGCTTTCCAATAGCCGGCACCATTCTATCTGCAGCCTTCCTCTCAGCCATTTTTGATTCAAGGAAGATTAATTCGATCAGATGGCATGAAAGAGACTATTCATACTCGCCTCCCAATTAATTAGAACGAAAGATATAGGAGTAGATCTAATATTCAGGATATAGTTGACCAAGGTACATATCGCCCAACTTTTTCAGCTTATGCTAGGGTAGAAAAGAGCCAAACAAAATGAAAAAACCTCGGCTTGTGAGTACGATTAACGAGTAATCCAATAAGATTTGAACCTATTATTTCCCATATACTGCCATTCCTCACTATCTTGTCATGTATCTCCTCATAACCCAGTGATTTTCCTAGCTCTGATGCGATCTATTTTTTCAATGGCCATTTTCTCGCCAAGAGAAATTAACTTTTTTACTGTAGTAGAGGAAAAATCTGCATTCTTTAATATATTGGGTGATTCCATTTCGCTCCTAATAATTCTTGTAACCGATAATATTTTTGCACCATAATTTTGGATTAGAGTCTTAAATTCTGACTCTATTTCTTTGATCTCAGTCGAGTCAATTTTAGATTTATCTATATTGTTGTCATATAGATAGTACAGTCGTTCAATGAGTTGGATGTGTCGAGTGATTAATTTCGATATCTTGATATTATGCATATCCTTGTCGCTAAATAGTATGTCCTTCACACGATTTGTCACCTCAAGTATATTGGCGGGCAATCTATCGATCTTCTGAGGATAATTTTCAACTATTATAACATTCTTGTTGGTTTTAGGTGATACATAAAGTACTTCCCGTATTGGGGTATTACTTAATAAGCTTCCATCCCAGGCGTACACATTCCGACCGGCGCTATGTAACCTAATCCACGGGAAACCATAAATTGGATACCCTGAGCTTGCAAGTATGTGTGTTGACTCTATCCTCGTCTTGGTGTTGTCAAAAATAAGTGGCTTACCACTCAACACATCTACTGCTGTGATGATGAGTCGAAGGACAGACGGCAGGCTCTCCTCTTCAGCAGCAAGATTGAGTTTATCGTAATCAATATACTTTTTCAGGGTATCCGCTAGTGGACTGTGATCATAAAAATATGTCCAATTTGCCGGATTAGACCATTCTACATTGAATCGACTAGTTTGTTTGTCCACTCTGTCCATTGATTCATTCATACTGTCAAGAGGTAAAACCGATGGATGATCTGGTGATGACCAAATCCGTGACCATCTTGGGACAAACATCTTGGGAACGCCGAAGAGCGCTGCATTTGCAGAGGCAGAAGATATTCTCTTTGGCAAGTATGTATGTGCATTTTCATCGTAATCAACTGTGAACAAATCAGGAATAATAGTAGGCGTACTTTCTGCGACCTCTAACCAAAACTCTTCGAGATCCTTTCCAGGACTTCCATGTTTGCTGCCCGCAATGATTGCAGCATTAACAGCTCCGATCGAAGTGCCAGCTACTATATCAATTTGAACGTGTCGTTTTGCCAATCCTTTGTAGACCCCACAAGCGAAGGCACCAAGCGAGCCACCCCCCTGCATTATGAGTACATTTTCTACGGCCTTATTCTTTGCAGATGAAGCAGACAATATGCTTTTGGTATCCTCTCCATACAACTCTTTAAATCCATCGATTAGGGGCTCGAATTCATGATTCCTCTTATTTCAATTATCCAAAACCAAAAATGCGTCAGAAAGCAATAAGTCAGTTGTCGCCCCATAGGAATTGGTGTTGTTCCTAATAGCTAGTTTTAATCATATAGCAAATTTGGGACTAGATTTAGTATTAACTGAGAATTTCGCCGAGATAATATTCAAGTAACAGATGTTGGATACCGGAGGTTTGCACTATTTACCCCCATTTTTATAAATAAAGTACGACATTTGAGTTATTCTAAAAATCCATCTCGGATCGACTTAGTAGGAGTCCAAATGCCTGCAAGAATCCTACCATGAAAGTATAACGTTACTCTTCTACAAGAGAAGTGAGAATATTGTGTTTCATAATCTGATAGGCGATTTTACAGTTAGAATTTATATGAAATTGGAAGTATATTGTACCTAGTTATATCTTATTCTTATTAAGATAAACAATTCTGATTTTTTTCTGTACAGTAAGAAGAGGTTAGTGGAAGTAGCCTTCATTTATGAATGCTCGGGAAGTAGGTGAAGCCCTATCCTCTTGGGTTACACAATACTGTTAGGACCAAGGTTCGCTCTAAAGTTTCCTAATTTAACTTATAATAAAGATAATGATTGAAAGTATATCTTTTCAGACAGTATCAATCCACCAGTTGAGAGTGGACCTGGTAATCGAAATAAGAAAGAATTAGGCATGCTAATCTAAACAGTGAGATAGGTATAGGTCCCAAAACCCACCCCAAGAACAAGAACAGAAGGATTTAGCCCAAGCACACATTGTCATCGCAAGAAAAGCATTCATCAAAGGTCAGAAGAGAAGTAGAACTTCGCGTTCATTTTCTTCTGCCCCTTAGGTTGCTTAAGATAGTTTATTAAAGAAGTTATTCGATCAATCATTGGTAACAATAACATTTTAATCTAATCCTATATTACTAAGAAAAATATCTCACATGTAATTAGCAGTCATAATTCACACAACCCACATATACAAAATTCCGGATCCCGACAAATATGAATGCTGGAAAAGTGAGAAAATCCCACGTCATAGCTGTAATGATGGTAGCAAATATCATTTTAGCAGCAGCACTAACGTTGGCAACATCAACTATAACAACAGAAAACGCATTTGCGTAGACTAGAGACCAGGGAACTTCTCACGAAATCGAATGTGGAAGCGGAGTCATGCCTTTGAATGTAGGCTGTCAAAATACAGATTCTCAGATCCAAGGCGATGAGAGTTCTCTGGATTGACGTTACAAGCAGACGTGGAATGGAATTATATTACTCCGAAAATCAAGAGTATTATGTCTCTGGACTGTCATGACATACAGAACTTGATTTTAGATTCAGACTTGTACTAGTCTTATTATTCCAGTTCTCAACAATCACATTAATTACTCCGTTACTTATTTAGGATTGGAATGCTTCAAAGTTTCACTAATGATCCAGGTGCAGTAGCCGCAGCGGCAGGAAATGATTTACATCCTACAAGCGCAGCTGCAGCCTCTACTAGTAATATAGGACAGGAGACCCCATTATGAGCCCACAGGCGCAGTTTGATTTATAGTAGACAGCGTCTGTTGTTTACTTTTTATTGCATCAATATTCTTAACATCTATGGCTAAAGCTTTGTCATAGTAAATAATCGCCAGTTTATAATTTCCAATCTTATCAAGGAAATTAGCTTTATTAGTCAAGTCAGGAATATATCTTGGATCTGTGGCCTTAGCCTTGTCATAATAGAAAACGGCTTGCGTGTGATTTCCCAGTTTGTCAAGTGCATAACCCTTGCCAATCATTGCAAGAACGTGCTTTGGATCTAGAGCTAATGTCTTGTCAAAATATATTATTGCATCTGAATATTTTTCTAAAGCCTCAAGAGCATTTCCTTTGTCATATGAAGCAAAAACAACAGTTGGATCTATAGCTAAGGCCCTATCGTAGTAACCAATAGCGTCAGTATAATTTCCTAAATGATAAAAGACTACACCTTTATTATCTAGTACAGTAGCATTCTTCGGATCCACGGCTAGAGCTTTGTCATAATTGGCAATAGCCTGTATGTAATTTCCTAGTCCACCAAACGTATTACCTTTCTCATTTAGCGCAAGAACATTCTTTGGATCTATAGCCAAAACCTTGTGAAAGTAGACAATAGATTCATTATACTTACCTAAACTATTAAGCGATACACCTTTACTGTTTAGAACCGGTACTTCATCTATTGTTGCATTGGTAACTGTGGTAGCATTAGTAATAAGCGCTGGTGATAATAATGATGATGATAGTGATGATGACATTCCTAATGCCGGCAATGTTGTGCAAGAAAAACACTAAAGGAACGACCCTCCTAATACAATAACAAATGATAACAATGATAGCAGTTTCAATCTAATCATTTTGGGAATAAGGAGACGTATTTATAGTTTCAAAAGGATACTACTGCTCAACAGCATCCGCAAGAGTATTTGCTTCCTGTGTTAACATCCTCTGGATCTCCAGGGCAAGGTAGTGGAGATCGTCTAGGTTAGCATCTCCTCTGGGAAAACCAAGCCAAGAGCTGCAGATCTAATAATAGCCTCATCTAAACTTGACATGTATAAAGTATTCATCGCTGTCAGGATATTCTTATATATTAAAGGAGAGAGCATAGGTGCGGAGGTAGAAGGCCCCAAATTGGATGCCTATCTGGAAGAAGAGCTCTATGATACTCTTGTTTATTGTATCCAAAATCTTAAGGCCGATGATTTTGAAACTAAAATGAAACGAGCAGAGGAAATTGGAAGAGAGCTGTATTCTGATGGAGGTGTAGATGCCATGGAGAATATGTTTTATTCAATAGAATTCAGAGTTAAAGATGAAATAGGCCAAGACGCTAAGCCGTATCGTTCGTGGTGGAACGGGATAAGTAATGACTGGAAATACTGAATTTTATTTCTAATCCTTTTGCTGTAAGTGGCCTTGGTTAGACACTTCTGACCGAGTACCAAATCTTTGCTAATAGCATCTTATAAGATAGTCTGTGTGGTTAGTCGTCCTGTCCTTGAATATCACATGGTTGTGTTACTATTTAGGATGTAGGATGTACCAATGTCCTGAATCTGAAAATGTTTAAGACATCAGTAGAGAAGCTCGGAATAAATATTCCCAGTATTATTATCAGACCATAATATGGCACGATTGGTGAGATTAATTTGGCCAAATCGGCATCAAATCATTTAACCCGTAATTCATTAGGAATTATTTAATTCCTCATTTAACTTTGATAAAGGCCGTTCGAACATTAATTTGGTATGTATATGCGGTAGTTTTTGATGTCAATGATGCCGTCCAAAATTGTGGGGGGGGGAATTTCTTTTGCATTTGGATAAAAGAATCTAACAAAATCATTCTACTCGATGGGGGTTTTTCCATTCTTTGAATCTACCCCTAGTTCCAATGAATGATCTACCTTTAAAAAATATTGGTAAAATTGAAGGGTTTAATAGTACACAATTATCATATCGGCATGATCACTTTTAAATAAATATATGAATAAGGACTTGATTGTTTGTGCTTACTCTTTATTACAATCGATCGACAATAGCTCGTCTAAGAAACAAAAATGTATAGATTAATGTACCCCAAAAGATCTCAGACCCCTTGTGTCTGGATAACGATAACTGCTCTTGCACTATTTGTAGTTGTAGGTTCAGTATCATTTGATAATATTAAAAATGTGTACGCAGCAAAGGACCTAAATGTAAAAATCTCCGTAGACGACGATGAGATAGAAAGAGGAACCACACAGAAAATTTTCGTTACGGTAACAGAAGATGGAAATACCAACGATAAGATTTCTGGGGCTGATGTTAAACTGACGGTGTATCCACCAGAAACCGATTCGACCACAGCCAAAGATGAGACAGATGAAGATGGAGAAGCTAGTTTTGACGTAAAGATATCTAATAATGCAGAGTATGGAACGTACAATGTTGAAGTAAGGGTTACTAAAGATGGTTTCAATACGAATACTGAAGATTCTTCATTTGAAGTAATTGGCTCCGGAAATAACGACAATGACGATACGCATGGTGATGAGGGTCACGAGAATGACAATAATAATGATAAGGGTACTGACGGTAATGGAGGACATAATAGTGACGGCAGTAAGAGCGACAACGGAGGAAGTAACAATCAAGCTCTTTCACAAGGAAATGCTTGTGGTAACGGAGTTCTTTCAACCAATATCCTGTGTCAGAATGTGGCGAACCAATTACAAGGTGACGGAAATGCAATAAACATAATAGCAGTACAGAATGGAGGAGATGATGATGAAAGCGAGAATGGCATAGGCAGTCCACCATTAGCATCCTCCTCCTCTTCTTCATCACCAGTCCCTCAAGCTCAGAAAGGCGTCCAACAACCTTACTCGCCTATCAGCGGCTTGATAATTGATGATTCAACTGAATCAATTGTGAATCAATTAGTGCAGGCTAGATTGCAACACGCAATAGAAACTAGGTTAAATTATCTGAAATAGATCATTTAATCTTGACTATTGACAAACCTACGAACAACCAATAATACAAGTCTCTGAAAATACAGTTACTACATAAAGTAAATGTAAAAAAGAGTGTCATCCGCGGTAACACAAGACTCGAACTATTTTTTTTGGTTTTCTGAGGAGTGGAAATAAAGGTGATTACAGTAGATCTTACACTTGACCATCGACTGTTATCTAATATTCTTGATTATTAACTAGTATTAAGTTCTCCATCTATTTTACATTACCTCGCCTAGGTCCTTGATTTGATTGCTATCACCTGGATATATCTTTTATATGAATAATAATTTTGTTTGAACGTGGTTTAGAGATAAAGAATAATAAGAAGGAACCTAACAAGATCGTAATCGATTATACTAAATGAAGAAAATACCTTACGTCATATTTACTGTGGACGGGGAATGAAGCATACCATAGAAAGCTTCAATTGATATTCCAGTTAGGTCGTCAATGGGTGGCATTCCAGACATTAATTGATGGACACATTCTCAATAGACTCTAAGTATGTATCCAAAATCTATTGGAGGCCCTGTCTATCGGACTTAAAGGGCGAGATCAAAATTGCTTATGTGGAATCTACAGTTGTTCTAATGCTATCAATTAACTGCGTTATTTCGAAAAGTTCTTCAGGTGCATTGGGCGATGCATCGGTTCAAGTTACGACATGTGTTCTTCCGTCTAACACAATGAATAGAGTGTAGGTAAAATAGTCAGCACTTCCAGGTGTGGGAGGATAGTTCGATTGAGTTCTTTGCAAATTACTATTTCATATCATTCCCTTGAGCTCTTCTTCTGTTTCTGGGGTAATTCTGACTATTTGAGCCTGTTCAGTCTCGCCCTGCCCGCCAAGGAAAATTAGCTGCTTTGTAAAGGAATCAAAAGATGTTCTTTCGTTCGCCCCAGCAATGCCCCCTTCTTTCTGGTATACAAACAAGAAGATCGATCTGATATTCGATCCCACGGTAGGTGAAGAAATGCAATCTCTAGGATTCACACATCTTTGCTGGCCATTTTGTGGAAACTCGTTGGTCTGCCCTGAGACGTGCATATTCTGAGTGGTTACGTATATTACTACCGAAATCAATCCGAGAATCAAAGCTATTGCGATTGTCAGCCTAGCTGTAGGTATAGCCATCCGAAGATAGTCAACGCCAAAATTATCCAATAGTTGGAATGTAAATAGATATTGACTATTTAGTGATTCAACCTTGCGTAATTGAATTTGCCGGCTTACTCCGATAATTTATTGTAGTTGTAATGTGAGATTGCGCAATATATCTGTATCTGGCGTTTTCAATAATTTCGAGTCTAGGAAACCACCGTATCGCTAGTGATATCTATATATACGATGATGGCCTATTTTGTACGTGAGAACGCTAGAAGTAGTCAAACAAAATAGTTCTACAAACAGGTCCATATTCAAATTTAGAGCGGCATCCGCGCTTGCCGTATCTATTGTGGCAGATGCTCTGGACTATATCGCAGCACCTTTGTTTGGAATTCCAGTTATGGGGGATGTCCTTGATGCAATCATAGTAAGCTTACTGTATAATATTACTAGAAGCAAGATGTCTACGGCTGTAAACATGATTGAATTCATTCCTTTCGTTGGGGATTTCATCCCAGTGTACACTCTCTCAACACTCATGTGGATCGCAAAGGAATTGAAAAGCAATAGGAAAAGCATCAGATCAGAAATAAAAATGCAATAAAAGATCCATCGATATAGAGCTTTCGTAATCAGAAAAGGACAGCTACTCACGTAATTGGTCCTCGCTAACGATTTTGATGTCCATAAAAGGACACAAAAAACCTCCATATGATTTATAGTACTGATAAGAGAGAGTGGATTAATTGAGTCGCAAGCACATGAGGCTGGTTCCTATTATGTTTTCAGCCAACACATGAATTTCTGGAGTTTGGTAT
>JAATVR010000685.1 GCA_014523665.1 Nitrososphaerales archaeon TH526 | reverse complement strand
TGGCAGGCTGCTCAAACCGAATTCATGGCATCTCTGATAAATGTCCCCGATACTCCGTATCCTCCCGATCTCAATGAACGGATCTCTGGCAACGTAGATTTCTTCTTCAAGCATGAAATCAGAGCTTTCTATGCGTACATACCCAATATTGAGAGCATCAGAAACAATAGAGTAAAAATGGTAACAGCTATAGGAAAAGATAGCGATAATGCGCACTATGTCCAGGCAACAAGAGTTCTAGCGGCTAAGCTTGGGTGCGAGAACGTTGACTTCCCAGGTCATCATGATGTATCATTTTGGATGCCAGAGGAATTCGCAAGCGCAATTCAAAGTACGTTAGAACGATTCTATATGTCCTCCTAATGCCACTGCAGAGATATCAAATAAGTCAGCAAGGCTTGTTTCAAATGAACTGAATGTAAATAAGAGGAGACTGTAAGGATATGAAGATATTTACAGTTGGACTGATAATAATATTTGCAGTGATCATGTCTAGCATAATATTGACTCCGTCAATAACATCACTAGCAAGCAGTAAAGGATTAAAACTCTATCTAACAGTAGATATAAATCTAAATGATGGAGTACAAATATTGCATGGTTAAAAGGTGTGGCTTTGCCCGCATCTCCTTCGGCATCATTTGAACCTCAACCTTATGCTTATCGAGTTTGCCCACTAAGTGGGCAGGTCTAATTCCTTAATAGTTTGAAGAAGATCATCTCTCCTATTTAGTTCGATATTACGATCAATGAATTGTTGATACATTCGAACTGTATTATTCAGCTCTGCTTTCCATGAATTTAATTCAGCTTTACATGAATCTAATTCAGCCATGACTCGGTCATATTCTAACCTAATCCTGGGAAGATATCCGTTTGCGATCTTTAGTAGCTCTACTACTTCATCGTCCCGCGCTCCCGAATTCTGAGCTAGTTTGACAAGATTCACAAATGGCCAAGGGTTATCCTTGATCTGGAGATAAATCTTTGTAAATTCGGTACATCCTAGAAGCATAATGTACTCCTGGTAACAGAAATAAAGGACGATTTAAAGGCCTTCAAGGACATTTGAAAAAAGATTATTGTAAAGAAATCTTATGAATAATAAGATTTAACTACGAAAAAATATCTTAGTTAAATAGTATTGAATTGCCTCACAGCGCACATAAGTAAAGTAGGGTTAGGATACTCAATATGAAGAGTACTGGCGCTAGGTCTAGGACTATATATGTATTAGTAATTATGATAGTTATTGGGCTGCATCGTCCACAATAACCCATTTTTTAAAAAAGTCCTAATCTAACTCTGTTCTTATTTGTTTCACTAATTTATCTATTTCAATAGGTTTTTCAATAACAGAACCTGGACCCATTTCTCCTTGTGATGTTGATAAAACTTTTCTTAATGCTTTATAATATGTTTCATATGCGGAAATAAACCATACCTTAACTTTATTGTCTATTTTCTTTATCTCTTCATAAAGTTCAAATCCATCAATCTTGGGCATTCTAATATCAATTAGAACTAGATCATAGTAACCCGGCTTGAATCTTGATAATGCGATTGTTGAATCATTGTACGCATCAACTTCAAATTCTGCAAGCTCCAATCCCATCTTGAAAGTAATAATATGATCATAGTCATCGTCTACTAAAAATATCCGCTTCATTTCTGTTTTATGAGAGTTATAATAAACATTTCTTTTCTTTCTTCTTTCTTCAATGTCATTGATCATAGTGGGGGCAGTCTCGATAACAATACTTTCTTTGTGATCTTGTTGAATTACCAGTGGTAGGGTAAATGAGAATGTGGCACCTATTCCATCTGAATTATTCTCAGCCCATATTTTGCCTCCATGGGCTTCAATAATTCTTTTGGATATATACAGACCTAATCCTGTCCCTATAATAGATTTTGTGGCAAATTTTGTAAATAGCCTTGGCATTATTTCAGGGTCAATACCTTGGCCAGTGTCGGTCACACTGACGATAATTTGTTGATCGGTGTCATTTGTCGTAATATTAATAGATACCGTTCCTTTCCGAGTAAATTTAATAGCATTGCTTAAAACATTCGAAACGACCTGAGTTAGCCTATCTGCATCTGCATTTACAATAATGTTGTCATTATTACTAGAGTATGTTAACTTTATTTCTCTTTGTTTATTATTTTCTTCTTCCCTTTTGTGATCTGCAAGAACATTCGTTATTATATCATTTAACCTAAAGTATTGTTTGTTAACTTTTAACGACTGACTCTCAATTTTTG
>JAATVR010000684.1 GCA_014523665.1 Nitrososphaerales archaeon TH526 | reverse complement strand
AGGCCGTACATTGCTCCCACGACAGGGATTAAAAGAGAGGAACGTACTCTTATCGAGGTATCAAAATTTTTAGAACTCGCCAAGGAAAGCAGACCCGACTTTGTCGTGTTTATGACAGGCCCCAGTGTATACTCCCTAATCGATTTGTGCTCAGAACTTGGGAAGGAGGAACCATTGATCAGTATACTTCGAAATACGACATTGGTTGCACGAAGCCCCAAAACACAAATGTCATTATTTAATTTCGGCCTGAGGCCAATTCTAATCCCAAATCAAGACTACACGTCTGCCGGAGTGTTGAAACTCTTCGAAAGTATGGGAGTAGCGGCGAAGAAAATAGCAATAATCTGGCACGGCAACTCTTCCCGACATTTGATTGATGGACTTGAAAGATTGAGAAATAGCATTATTGAGGTATTTGTATATAGGTATTCAGAAACCAGCGATCGGAATGAAACCAGAATCCTCGAGAGCATGGGTTTTAAATCCTTTCTAAGTGATGAAACCCAGGTCACAAATCTGGTAAAGGATATTAATCTAGGCAATATCGACGCCATAACCTTTACGAGCCCCCCTTCAGTAAGAGGGCTCTTCAATTTCGCAAGGAGACACAAATTATGGGAAACTTTACAAAATTCACTTAACTCAATCACGATAGTCGTGGCGGTGGGACCTTCCACAGCCAGGGAGCTAGACGAGAATGGTATAGTGGTAGATGTCGTTCCTCAAGTCTTTAAAATGAAACCAATGATCGAGGCATTGGCAATGTACATAAAAAGCAATACGGTCAGTGAGAAAGTAAGAAGAATATCCCAAGGTAGCAACTTAAACATTTAGTATGATCTTGCCCATTTCTGTGATAATTTCACGTTTTAGTAAATTTTACTTTTATTTATTATATCGCAAATATAGTTTGAAAACCTTATATCGTGAACTAAATTATACGAGCCTATGAAGCGTATTGAGGCAATTATACCTAATGAAAAGATTAGTGCGGTAAGTGAAGCCTTCAAGAAGGCAGGTATAGGCGGATGTACCATCATCGAAGCAAAAGGCAGAGGTAAGGGTGAGAAGCCCATCGTTGAAAGTGGAAGAGGGACAAGTAGGTTTGTATCTGAATTTTCAGTCCGTGCCAATGTCGTTACAGTAGTTCCTGATTCCCAGGTAGAAAATGTGGTTAATGCTATTTTGGACTCGATAAGCACGGGTTCAGCAGGAGATGGAAAAATATTTATCTCACCCGTCCTCGAAACGATAGATATAGGAACAAGACAACGTGGCGATGAAGCGGTTATTTAGAAGGTAACATGGTAGGGTTTTTCTTTTTAAAGAATTTTTTGGTTTCTCCATAGGTTTTGATATCCAATTGAGGAACCCTAACTACTATTGGTAGTTCCTGAACCATTTTTCCGATTAAGAGTGAATATCTTTGAGGAAGAGTTCTAACTATCGACTTAATCGTATCCTTGTCAACGAGGGAAATTTTAGAAATTCTCTCTAGGTCAGATTCATTCACGAAATTGAACAAGAATATATTGTCGACTTGTCTCAAGATCCCTTCGCCTAGTGCCTCAGGGTGATTAGTAATAAATGTGGAATAGATCCCAAAATGACGCATTCTAGTGATAATGTCGTCCCAGTAAGTCTCTTTGATATACAGATGGGCTTCCTCTGCAAAGAGAAATATGGGATGGATCACATCGTTCACCAGCAATTCAACCAGCTTATTTAGTATCAACTCGACGACCATGTGTCTTATGGTCGGTGTAAGACTCCCCATATTCACGATCATTGCTAGGCCATGGACATTATTGGAAATCAAATCTTCGAATCTTAATCCTTCATATTCGTCATTTTTCTCATCATTGAGAAATAGCCTCGAACTATATATCGTATGAAACCTTGAGATTAATGCATCGCGAACAAGATCATTGAAATTCCAATTATTAATGGCATTTGAAAGTGCTTCTATTGTCAGTACATGTCTCTTGTCAAGATTGTCCCATATTCTAAAGAACTCACGCAATGAGGTGGAAGGCATATCTAATGAATTCTTAAGCATCGAAGATACAGATGGCTTGCCACAGTATTCTAATGAAAAGCGCAGATTCTTTCCCGGTTCAAGAAGAACTATCTTCGAATCAACATTTGAACGTGATCCATTGGTCTTAATTCCTAATCCCGTATATTCATTATTTAGGTCAAATATGAGGATAAATGCTCCATGTTCTAGGAGGGACTTGACAAGTAATTTTGATAGATGTGATTTACCTGATTCTTTCTTGCCTGCAATTATGTTTAGCCTGCCATCAAGATCTTCGGCGTAGATGATGAAGGGATCTTGACTGTTATCAACGAATCCAATCGAAATGGGAGACTCGCCACTTCTATTGAGTATACGATTCAATTCAGAAATTGTGAGACGCCTAATCTTCGAATTTACTCTCGACGGTAACCAAGTAACATCACTTGACATATTTGGATCTGAGCCAATAGAAGAACCTCTTATTTTGGCCTTGAAAAGCCTCGAATCGCGCACTATACCTGATAATAATCCTATTTCTAATGGATCATATGATACTCCAGGGCTGGTTGCACGAACTATTTCGTCCTTAACGATGTCCTCAATAATAGATTGGTTCGAGAGATATTCCTCATTGTACACTTGAACTATCAGTTTCCTTTTCATATCAGTATCTTCGATCAGAAAGTAGTCGCCCTTGGAGACCATTTCTGACTTTACTGCCAACAGTATCAATTCATCATTTGTTTTTTGCAGGATTTTCAAGTAAACGAGACCCCCAAAAGGTTCTTTCTATTATCAGTTTGAGCAACCTCTTCCGCACCATAGCTCCTTGATACGAATCCCTTTAATGATGAGACCTCTGTGGTTGTGAAAGTTGAAATATGATGTGCAATCCTAAGTGATTCGGGGTAGCTACGAAAGATCATGTCATTTCCGATAAGTCTCTCTAAACATTCCAAATCATTTCCATTCGCAGAGCATATGTCTGCTCGGAGGACATGTTCATTCTCATTTTTTCCAAGTTTCACTAGCATATTCTTACCTAAAGTCTTCCTTACCAGACTCTTAATCACATAATCCGTATCGATGCAAGCGGAGTAAGGTATTGTGCTAAGCAGATATTCAAATTGATGAAGAGTCGTCAGGTTAGTGTTCTTAGACAGACCTATAACATCATTATTGTTCAGAGTAGAAGCTTCGATTACTCTGTTAATGGTACAGCTGTGATCCTCAAATATGGAGGGCCTTAGGGATCCATCTATCAGTATTATTGAATTATTCAAACGGCGAGAGAGCATAAGTTGAATTGCTCTCTCCAATCTTATCCTGATAAGACGTCTGGCGACGCTGCTGTCAACTAACAACAGATTTACTAGATTATGATCTATCTTGGAGTTACACAAGGAATCCTCGGTAAGATAAATCAGCTCGGGACCTATCTTGAAATGGCATCGAATTTTTCTACCTGATGATATCACGATCCCCGATTTTGCAATATACAATCTCCCTTCCTCCGTCCTAGCTAAATGAATAACACTCGAATCTATTGCACTAATGTACGTCATCTTCTCGTTTCTGTGAATAACCCTAGGAGCCACTGCGCAAGCTTGATCAAAACTCCCAACCCTTCGAGGTGGAACAATCGTCTCTCCAATTGAATCAAAAATAATTCTTCTCCCTTTAAGGATTTCTTCCAATTGATCTAACAAACACATTTTCATCGATTTTCTGAAAGTGTTTTCAAATTCTAAGATACAATCTTCTTCAAGATAGAAGTTTAAATGCGCATTCGCATCCATATTGATCAACAATATCTAAAAATCGAAGTTAATTAATGTTGCGCAAGATGCGCAAGATGTAAAGGAACAAGTTTATCAGTGTGAACTTTTCCAACGTTGCTTGTTCAACATGAATGATAGCCCCCCGCCACTAGCTGCTCAGTCGGATGAAGTGAAAATCAAGCTGAAGCACAAAGGATGGGAAGTCGAAATAACATGCACAGAAAACAAAGTCAAGGAGGTCGTTCAAAACGTCCTTGATGGTATCGATCATCCAAGTCCATTGGATGAAAAGAATTCGGTAGCTATTGGTGAACTGCAAAATCAGTTTGAAAATATTAGATTGCTGATAGATTCAAACGCTATTCCTTCTGGTAAAGGGGTAATCAGGAGGGAGAGAAAATCGTCACATAAAACAGGTATGACATGTAGAATACTTCTGGAAACACTGTGGGAAGAAGGGTATTTCGCCACTCAGCGACTTTTGGCAGAAATTCATGAAGAATTACTGCGAAGGGGTTATAGCTACGACAGAACCGCCGTTTCTCATTCACTCACAGACATGGTTAGAGAAGGCATCATAATTCGAAGTGGAACTGCCCGCAATTATATCTATTTGCAAAAGACGACTTGATATTGATCCCGCTCAACTAACATAACTTATCATAGGCGAGCATCTAGTCCATTCCTTGGATTTTCTTCCGTTTTGCAAGCATAGAATTTAGCCAGTTAATTCCTGAGGTAGTGATTCGGTATGCTGGTAATTCACCGCCATCTCTAACGGCATCTCTTTGGACATATCCTACCTTAACCAACTCGGACAACCTTGAACTAATTGATTTTGACTTTAATCCCGTAGCTGATTGTAGGTCAGACATACGCAATCTGTCATCCTCAATCCTGCCTATTCCCTTTGCGATACGGGAGGCAATCAATTGAAGGGCAACAATTTGCTTGTCTGAGAGCTTTCGAAGCTCAACTCCGTCCAATATTGGAATTACCCTCGGACCTTCGGGAGTTATTTTGATTATATCTGAGTATGATTGTATTAGCTCGGTAATAGTGTAATTGAGTGAAATCCTATTCGCTAGATCCAATGCGGGGATTTGTTTTGTTAGAAATGATATCACCGAAGATATAACCGAATCTGCAGATCCATTAAACTGGACCCGGATGTCGCCTATGGAGATTGTAACGTTAACGTTAGTTCCCGGGTCAGCAGTACCTACAATTTCATCCTTGCCCCGATCACTATACTCGATAGACACCAGATTTCACCTCAGTTACCAGATATTGAATATAAATATATATGCATATTTCTAAATTCTCTCATTCTAGCTTCTTTTCAATGTAAGGAGAATCCTAACATTATCGTCGAATAGACCTTACGTGAAAAGATAAATTAAACTCATTAATACAAGCTTAACCATCGTCAAGGTTTTGAAATTGAGCGAATTATTGCAAGAACAGGAATTAGGTGATTGGAGAAGAACCCATTACTCTAAGGAAATTCTACCTACTTTAGATACCAAGCAGATCACTGTAATGGGATGGGTTTCTAGCACAAGGAGCCACGGTAATATTCAGTTTGTTGTAATAAGAGACAGACTAGGAGAAATACAAGTAACTGCAAAACGAGGCGAATGTTCAGACAAGGTTCTCGATCAGCTCTCGCATATAAAGGAGCACACGTCATTAGCGGTCAAAGGGAAGGTTCGAGCACAAAATAGATCGCCTAACGGAATAGAAGTCATTCCCACTGAGGTGAGAATATTTTCGTTAGCTAAGCAGGCAGCACCATTCACGATCCAGGCTAAAAGATCAACTGTAGGTATTGATACGCGCCTTGATCTTAGAGCCATAGATTTGAGGCGAAATTTTTTAAGAAGCACATTTGGAATTCGCCATACGACACTTAGTTCTGTCAGAGCGTTCCTTGATGCCAAAGGCTTCATTGAGGTAAACACTCCCAAAATGATCGCAACAGCTACTGAAGGGGGAGCTGCCCTGTTTCCGATTTTTTACTATAGTAAAGAGGCATTTTTGGCACAAAGTCCCCAATTGTATAAGGAACAGCTCACGATGGCTTTTGAAAATGTTTATGAGATCGGACCTATTTTTAGGGCAGAACCCTCGAGAACAAAGAGACATTTATCCGAAGCAACCTCGATCGACGTTGAACAGGCCTTTGCAGATTACAATGACCTTATGGATTTACTAGAAGCAATGATAAAACATATTATTGACTCGATAAATGACAAACATCGGGATGATCTTGAGAGTATGCATAGCACATTGCCAAAGATCAAGACACCATTCCCAAAATACAGATACGATGAGATAATCGATAAACTTCAGGCAAAAGGCGAACGTATCAGATGGGGTGACGATATCAACCCTCAGATTATGAAAGGACTTTCAAATGAGGTCTTTAACGGCGACACTTTTTACTATATAATCGACTGGCCTACTGCTATAAAACCATTCTATGTTAAGCCGACTTCGAGATCTGAGAAGTTTTGTGAATCATTTGATTTGATGTATGGTTCTCTTGAAATCTCCTCTGGTAGTACCAGGATAAATAGGAAGGAATCTCTTTTAGGAAATATGAAAAAACAAGGATTAAACACGGATATGTTCGATTTCCATCTGAGAGTTTTTGACTATGGTGTTCCCCCTCATGCAGGTTTTGGAGTAGGATTGGAAAGACTTATCATGGTACTCATGAATATAGAGAATATTCGAGACGCTACATTTTATCCAAGGGATATTGATCGTCTAACCCCGTGAATGAGGAGAATTCAATCTGAATGATTTCAAAGGAAGAGATAAAGCACTTAGGCTGGCTTGCGAGGATAGAGCTGTCCGATGAAGAGCTATCAAAGTATGAACCTCAAATTGATCGAATTATTCAACATTTCGACATCTTAGATGGCTTACCCTTAGAATTCTTGGAACCTACTTATCTAACGAAGTCAGTGCGCAGCTTGCGTATCGACCAAGCAAAGGATTTCGGTGAGAACGTTCTTCCCAAATCGCGAAATAGAAAGGATGGATATCTGAAAGGCCCTAAAAGTGATGTGAAACCATGAATAGACTGTTTGATCTCTCGATCGATGAGGTTACCGACGGTATCAGAAATCAATATTTTTCTGCAGAGGAATATGTATCCCAAACGCTAGAGCGTATAGCAAAGATCGATGTGTATGTCAAAGCCTTTGTGAGTGTGAATACTGATGGTGCTATAGAATCTGCACGTAGAATAGATAGTAAGATCCGAAAGGGAGAGAAGGTTAACCACTTGGCAGGCATCACTGTGGGTGTAAAGGACAACATAAGCACTAAAGGATTAAGGACTACATGCGCTTCAAGGGTTTTAGCGGATTATGTTCCACCTTATGACGCTACTGTAATTCGAAAATTGAAAGAATGCGATGCAATTATTATCGGAAAATTGAATCTGGACGAGTTCGCAATGGGCTCAACAACTGAGCTTAGTATTTTCGGACCTACAAGAAATCCATGGAATCTAGATTATGTTACAGGTGGGTCATCGGGGGGTAGCGCGGCTGCTGTTGCAGCGGCCGAGTGCACTACGTCACTAGGATCAGACACTGGCGGTTCAGTTAGATGCCCTGCCAGTTTTTGTTCAGTGGTGGGATTTAAGCCCACATATGGTTCGGTCAGTAGATTTGGCCTAATATCGTATTCAAATAGCCTGGAACAAGTAGGCCCGATAGCTCGAACAGTAACAGGTGTTATTAGATTGATGAACGCGATTTCAGGTCTAGACCCCAATGATGATACTACACGCAGGGTGAATACACCGTATTCTGACGAACCAACTACAGATCGTCTGCGAATAGCGTTACTGAATAATTTAACTGTCAATGCCCAACCAGAAGTTTCCAAGTGTATCTATTCTGCGATGGATTCTCTTTCTTCAGCAGGGTGTATCTGCGAGGAAATATCTTTAGACTCACTGGACTATGCTCTTGCATCATACTATGTTATCGCTATGGCAGAAGCGAGTAGCAATCTCGCAAGGTATGACAATATTCGTTACGGATTCGATATGGATCCTGAAGGATATGAGTGGAACTCGTATTTCTCGAAGGTAAGAAGTAATTTTGGCGAAGAAGTTAAAAGGCGAATTATCATCGGCACGTATGTTCTCTCTTCAGGGTACTATGGACGATATTATCTTAAGGCACAAAAAGTAAGAGCCTTGTTAAGACGAGAGTTTAAGTCACTGTATTCCAAATACGACGTTATAATAGCCCCTACCATGCCTATATTGCCCTTTAGAATTGGTGAAAAAATAGACGACCCCACAAAGATTTACTACATCGATATTGACACGGTAGTGTCCAATCTCACAGGAATGCCTGCAATCTCAATTCCTGCTGGGTTTAGCAATGGTCTCCCGATAGGTCTCCAGATTATGTCAGATGAATTTCAAGAACAGAAGATATTTGATACAGCCTTACTTTTTGAAAGTACAGCCAAAATCAAGGTGAGAACACCTTTATGATATCTACTTACAGTACCAAAATTGGATTGGAAATCCATTGTCAACTTACTGGTCTAAAAAGCAAGTTATTTTGTTCCTGTCATTGCAACTATCGTGAATACCTTCCCAATGAGAATATATGCCCAACGTGCACGGGGCTTCCAGGTACCCTGCCTCTAATGAATCAGACAGCAATAGAAAAAGGGGCAATGGTTTGCATGGCGTTAAAGTGTACTATCGCAAATAATATACTATTTTACAGAAAGAATTATTTCTATCTAGATCTACCAAAGAATTTCCAACTTACCCAATATAACGCCCAAGGGATTACGAGCATTGGTGTAGATGGATTACTGCCGTATGGACAAGGAGAAGCTAGAATACGAAGGGTTCAACTCGAAGAAGACCCTGGTAGACTAGTGTATATGAATGGAAGTTCAGGTTCACTGATTGACTACAATCGAGCGGGCGTACCGCTTGTGGAAATTGTGACCGAGCCCGATTTTCAAGATCCAAAAGATGTTAGATTATTTCTGAATAAATTGGCATCAATAGTTGAACATCTGGGAGTTTGTGATACAAGTCTTGAAGGAGCAGTTAGATGCGACGCGAATATTTCCATGGGCGATTCTAGAAGAGTTGAAATAAAGAACGTTTCCTCATTTGGAGATGTCGAAAAGGCTCTCAAATTTGAAATGACTAGGCAGAAAACTATGCTTACTCATGAAATGGAAATCAGAGGTGAAACTAGACATTGGGATGAACAAAGAAAAATAACCAAACAATCAAGATCTAAGGAAGAGGAACAAGACTACAGATACTTTTACGAGCCAGATATACCGGCGATTCAGATCGATAATGACTATTTGAAGGAATTACGCTCGAAAATGCCTGAACTTCCAGATGAGAGGAAAGAACGATTCATCAATTACTATAAACTTACAGAGCACGTCTCAAAGGTATTAATTGAACATAAAGATCTAGCAGATTACTTCGAGGAATCGGCCAAGATCTATTTTTCCCCCAAAGAAATCTCAAATATCATCGTGACTGATCTTATGAGCTACGCCGATGACAATTCTAAGAAACTTGGATCTACGTTAAGCAACATAAAGATGACACCTAAACAATTGGCTGAAATAGCTCGAATGATAAAGGAAGGAATCATCAACAGAAGGACTGCTAAGCAAATCCTATACGAAGCAGTAGTATCAGGTAAATTAATCACTTCAAATGAAAACGAGACTGATTTTAAAAAGATCGATGATGAGGGCTTAATTTTGCGATCTATACAGAATGTCTTTGAAACAGAGTCCCTTGCGGTGCTTGATGCCAAAAAAAATCCCAATGTAGCCAACTATCTGCTTGGAAAGGTGATGGAACTCACTAAGGGCAGAGCTGATCCAGGGCGTGCGTTAAGTCTGATCAATAAGAAGCTGTTCGAATCCTGAGAAGGACGCAGAAATTATGAGATTGAGCCTATTTTTGTTTTGAGGCGTAACACTTGATGGTGACTAGGATATCATCACGTCGTTAGATTGATTATTGCTTGAGCGAGATCGCCTTTCGAATCGGTAAGTGCTTGAATGGCTCTATCTTTGCTGACGCTCGCTTGCTGCATTACCAGCACAACATCCTCCTCTCTGATTGAAGGAACCTCTTTCTGTCTTTCTTCGATATCTGTTGCAACTACCTGAAAAATAGTGCTATCCTTCCCTTTCATTTCAACCACTTGCGGTTTTATAAGATAGAGTTCTTTAGTTTCCGTTCGAATAACGACCTCTTCAATTTCACCCATTTCTTTCATCTCCAGCCCCATCTTGTCTAGCATACGTCTCATCTCGCGGTTACCGCCTCGCATCATACAAATTCTTCTTTACTTGTCCCGCTTTTTATTCCTTGTCTAACTCTTACCGCAACTCCGATATCAAACCCTTTCATCATATGTGATGCAATTCTTGCACGTCCTACCGCCAAAATCTTTCCATTATCATCTATAAGCACGACATCTGACCCAACTTTTACGTTAGACCCACACCATTTAACATGTTTACAAAAAAGAGAGCGTCCTTCGCTAACGAAGGGAACGGCTTCATCAACTGGGATAACACAATTTGTTTTAAATAGAGGGTTCTTCATTAATATCGCAGCTCCTGAAAGCGTCAAAGCTATTCCACCGTCAGTCCTTAAAGTCCCAGCCAGTTGATTGTCAATGCTAAAGCTCTTTATGCGTCCGGTTCTTCTCGAATAGTTGAAGGTGGTTGATTTTGGGATTGCAAAGTATGCACCAAATAGTGCATTCAAATGATGACGAATTTTCTCTTTGGGGTCCAGAGGAATAGCATCCAATATGGCTTTTACTCGAAAATGGATAAATAAGCTTTTGATTAAATGATCTATATAGGAAAAAATACAAATATATAGTTAGCCTCACCAGTGTTGACGGTGGGATCGATGGAAAACAAACAATCTGCGGATCAAAGGGAAGAGACACGGAAGATACAATATACGGGAGGCTCATCTTTTATCGTATCTTTACCGAAGAGATGGATTCAGGAATTAGGACTCAAACAAGGAGATCACGTCCTAATTTCGAGACAAGGAAACTCGTTCTTGCAGATCTCACCTGCTTCGCGTAGGTCAATAAAGGAGCAAATGGAAGCTACCATAGAAGTGCTAAAGGAGAACGATCCGTACGCTCTTGCTAGAAAATTGGTTTCTCTTTATTTCCTAGGCTATCACATGATTCACATTTTTCCAAAAGAAAATAACAGATTAACTAGTGACCAACGAGAAGTAATCAAAGATTTGGTGCGTCGACTTCTTATGGGGACGGAGATTATTGCAGACTCAGCTAGTGGCATGACTTTGCAAGTCCTAATCAATCTATTGGATCTATCAGTTGACGCAGCCTTCAAGAGAATGATTCTTATTGCCAAGTCGATGCACGCTGACGTCATGCTATCACTGCAGGAAAATAATATAGAATTAGCTAGAGAAGTACTGAAGTCAGATGATGAAGTTGATCGATTTAGCTTCTACATAGTTAGGCAGCTAAATATTGCAATTAAGAACGAATATCTACTTAGTGAAATTGGTTTGCAGGATTCTAGGAGCTGCTTAGGTTATAGATTAATTACTAAATTTGCGGAAAGAATAGCAGATCATGCGGTGCTAATAGCTAAAGAGCTAATAGAATCTAAGCGACCCGTTAACCTAGATGCTGTGAAAAGGATCACAGCAATGAGCAATTTTGCTTTGGGCGTATTGGATGAAGCCTGCTTGTCTATGTTCAAACAGGATTATAATTCAGCAGACAAGGCAATCGAGAAGGCGCGAGAAATAGACTATTTGGAAAAGTCAATTATGAATGATTTGAGCAGTCTAAGGAATATGAATGATATTTATCGAGTAAAAATAATTACCGAGAACCTTCGAAGAGTCGCAGAATACTCTAGCGACATTGCAGAAATCGTTCTCAATATGACGGTCCAGCAAACGTTAAAAAAAGGTTAAGCAGGTTTACTTAGGTACCATCAGCCTTGCCAACACAGTCGTCATCATCATCATTTTGCGAAGTATGCGGACGACAGGCTAGCGAGAATCTTACAGTTGTAGTAATCGAAGGAACGATCTTTAGAGTGTGCTTTCAATGTTCTAAACGAGGAAAGCCCTACAATCCAGGAATTACCAAAAATATTAAGCCATCGACTCATTTGTCGACGAAATCAACATTTCGCCAACCTCTTGTAAAAAACCAACCAATAATCAAGAAGCGAGGGTATCCCACTAATAGAATCCAGCTTACCGACGAAACCTTTCTATCACATGATTTTGGAAGAATGATTCGAGAAGCACGTATGAAAAAGGGGTTTACTCATGAACAGCTAGCTTTAAAGATGAGTGAAAAGGCTTCACTTCTTAAGAAGATAGAGACGGGGGCATTGAAGCCAGACGAGTTGCTGGCAAAGAAGCTTGAAAGATACCTCCAAATCAGATTATACGTTTCAGCAGATGACGAATAGTAATAGATCAGTAGGAGAATTGTGGTTCTCTAAATCAATTTTCATGCAATGATTTCGCGCTCCATGTGACTGTCACATTTTAGTGTGAACACATTATTTGCTTTGATGACGGGATGAATCCTGGGTAAGTGAGCAATCGACTCAAGATGAGTGCTCATACAAGATTGTTAAGGGAATATCGGAGGACTTATTTTGAGTCATGGATGATACTTTCTCTTGTAAATTTTTACTTTAGTATCAGTGAAAGATAAATTGAACTTCATTAGAATTAGCTGACCTTATGTATTTTGAGATCTCTAATAAAAGTCCAATTCAATTCAATTTTTTCCGATTTCCTAGAGCTTAAACCTCAGCATGAGCGCTTAAGCTCGAGGTACAGATTTGAAAAAGAGAATGTCAAGATTCAAACAAGCAAAATAAAAATATAGAAGATTCTAGGCTACACCCGCTGGTGCATGGCTCGATTCACTGTGTTCCATTCTCTTGTGGGTATTCAATGTTTCTTCAGATTCAAAATCTTT
>JAATVR010000683.1 GCA_014523665.1 Nitrososphaerales archaeon TH526 | reverse complement strand
GGCAAAAATTAACGTAGGAAATGTTTCCGAAATTCCTGAGGGAAAATTGACACATGTTGTAGCTGGCGAGAAAGATATTTTGGTAGCAAATGTTCAAGGAAAATATTACGCTACAAGTAATACCTGCCCTCATCAAGGAGCAGAGCTTCACGAGGGTGAGCTTAATGGTAGCGAGCTAACATGTCCATGGCACAGCTCGAAGTGGGACGTTACAACAGGCAATTTGAATTGGTTTCCGCAGAAACTGGAGCCACTAGGATCATACAAGGTTACGGTAGAGAATGATTCTGTCTATGTAGAAGTTTAGCATTACCGTTGTGAATCCATTAACGACCAAATAAATGAAAACTATTGTGGATTTGAGATAATGGTATGCATGATGTGATCATGATTTTATTAGTAATACCACATGATTACAAGACATGGTGAATTAATCATATCTATTAGACCATCCAAGTTTCAATTAAGATTGTTAGAGATAACGTCACATGCCGACACTGATATGATGTCTTTCAAGCTAAGTCGTAAAGATGTTCAACAGGAGAATCATAATTTGGACTACAAAGCCGGACAGTATGCTGCTATGGATCTTGGAACTAAAGAGGACCCAGAGGGACCTGTGCGATCCTTTACGATCGCTTCGTCCCCGACAGAAGTGGAATTCATCTTGGTTAGTACAAGGATAAGGGATACGCCATTCAAAAAGAAGCTAGCGAATCTAGAAATTGGGACTCCCGTTAAAATTACAGCTCCAGTAGGTAGTTTTGTACTACCTGAAGGCGACGATTCGAAAATTGTTGTGTTTCTGTCAGGTGGCATAGGTGTTACTCCGTTTAGAAGCATGGTAAAATATGCAACAGACAATCACTTACCAGTGAGAATTGTAATGTTTGATTCTAACAGAAATGAAGAGAACATCCTTTACAGAATGGATTTCGATCAATGTGTCAGAGAAAATAGTAATCTAAAGATCATCTACACTATTACGGGTGAAGGACAGGAAAAGTCTTCGTCAAGTGTCTCAACGGCAGGAAGTAATTGGAAAGGTGAAATTGGATTCATAAATAAGGAAATGATAACTAAATATATGACTAGTGATGAATTGGAAGATTCAATATTCTATGTTTGTGGACCACCTGGAATGCTAAAAGCGATGCAAAAGTTGTTACAAGATGATTTACAGATTCCAGATGAAAGGATAAAGATTGAAGAATTTACTGGGTACTAGTAAAAAACATAATGACTCTAAAAGTAGTTGAGCAATCAAATTCAGTAATTGATCTGATATATGTCTTAACAAAACAATAATCTATGATGAAATATGGGATGCAGTCTTCAGGTCGGTACTATTGTTTGCTTTCTGCAAATCTACTTTACTGTACCTTTATTTCAAAACTTTTCTGTAGCTGTCCGATGTAGGTACCGAGAACTGAATGCCTATACTATCAATTGATCTTGGTATGTGAATGGATTGTTACCGTCTGATACTCGATCCAGGTCCGAAAAGTATGACCATAAAACTTTTTCTAGATATCTATTTATAACGGTCTGTACTCCCGCGGGTAGTTCGTATGTATTTTCTGAATCGTTGTTATTGACCTTCTCGCTGTAGGGATGAGCCTTTTCATTGGCCTTTAGGATATCAACCATTTGTGATCCGCCCCCAGTAATCAAGATTAGGTAGAGGCAATATTTGACTAGTCATATCATACATTCTAACTACGAGCGGAGGTCTCCCTTCGGCTGCTTGGCTTGCCTCTAGATGCTATAACTAACCTGTTTGCGTTTTTCGGCCACCAATCCACTTTGACCAAGTAACAATTCCGGGATTTACGTCCGGTTCCGCGTCTAACATTGTCAGAAACTCGATCAAGTGACCATCTGGATCTCGGAAGCAAATAGCAGCTGCTGGCATCCAAGTAATTACACTTGGTTCTTCCGTTTCCTCGCCGAAGAAAGTTAAAGGTGAAATTCCCAGAGCCTTTAAACGCTTAGGAGCGTCCAAGAGATCACTTAGATTCACGTCGAACGCTATATGAAGGGTCAGACCGAGTGGTGAAGAGCCGATAGACCATAATCCGAGCATCGAGCTACGAGAATCGCCTATCCAGAAAAATGCTGCATTTCTGTCAGATACCTTCAGAGCAAGCTGAAGTCCTAATTTATCGCGGTAGAAATCAATAGATCGTTGTAGGTTGCTAACGGTTAAGTGGGTCTCGAAGAGGCCTTTAATTGGAACAGTTTGGTTGGGATGGGAAGTCATTGTAGCAGGAGTAGTAGTACTCCCGACATATTGCCAATTGTGGCTTGATTCAAATTAGTCATTTGTTTGTTGTTATTACGCAATTATATTGCATCCCAATTAACTAGGCAATCAACAACCTTATTCCGATTCATTTGCTCTAGACTATCAGCGGCTAAGGTCGGAATTAGCTAGCCGCTTAACACTTTAAGTGTAAGATCGAGCAACACATTGAGTATGGACTGTGGTTATATTCATATGAATGTGACACTAGAGTTCGAAGTCTCAGGCGGTAGGGTGCGTTCGTATGATTTTACGATTTCTGGCAATAGTTTCAACGAGATAAAAGATAGGGCAAAGACGCTGTATGCTGAGATCTCAGATTCGGAATTTGATGACATTATTGCAGAAATGCCTATCAGATATCACGCAGAGTCCTAATTCGTCCTGGTGGAAAGTTTCCCTACCTTCATTCAAAAAAATATTCTGCCTGTCTCATGACTTGAGATAGATCATCGTGTTATGCACTTCCTCTTGGCTGATCTGTACTTCTTCCTCATCTTCGGTTTTTCATTTGCGCCTTTTTCTAATGATTGCTGTTTTTGGCTATGTAAGTCAAATCTTGGTTTACTCCTCGTTTATTTTCCCAATGCTATTTTTGGATATATGCCAGTATTGCATAGAACACTAAT
>JAATVR010000682.1 GCA_014523665.1 Nitrososphaerales archaeon TH526 | reverse complement strand
GTTTCCAATGGATCTAATACGATCTAAAGCTCAACAGAAAGACTACCATCAGCACTTCAAGGGGATGGAGTTTGTGGATTTAATGGCCACAAGAGCCTTTCACCAACCCAGAGTGAATCAATGCCTTCATTCTCCGCAATCATTGCAGTCTGGAGTACATTTTCTTTTGTAGCTTGCTGGCCTAATTGCGGTGAGACAATGCCGACTTTCAAGGTATTCTCAATCTCAATTTCATTACACTACCTATACTTCATAGGCCCTTGGATCAAGCCAGCTATGGAATGTCTTGTCATATTCATCATGGCGGCGAACCCAGAATTGAGGGAAGTCGTGACCGGCCTCATCCCGGCCCTTGGGAACTAGGTCAAGGTAGTGATATGCAGCATTTAACATATCGATGCCACGCGAATAAGTTGAATACGTGTGGAACACTCGACCACTGGAGTCCTTGAAAAATACGCTAACTCCTTGTAGCTCCGGACTAGGTGAGGCTTGAGCAACATAGTTGTAGTATGCTTCATTCTTAGCTAACTCTCCCTCTGTGAAAGAAATGTGATAGTCAAAATTGAAATCTATATCATAAGAAGAAAGCCAATTGAAATCCCAACCCATTCTCTTTTGATAAGCCGCCAGCTTACTGTATGGAGCCCGAGAAACAGCAATCATAGTCACATCTCTGTGGTTCAAGTGCACAATAATTCCATTGAAATTGTCTGCCCAAAAGGAACAATGCAAACATCCTTCGTCCCAGCTTGGATCAAACATAAAGTGGTAAACTATTAGTTGGCTTCTTCCATCAAAAAGTTCTGACAGGGTTTGTTTCCCATTCTGTCCTTCAAAAACATACTCCTTATTAACGGCCACCCAAGGCAGGTCACGTCGTTGCTGGCTAAGTTGATCGCGCAGAGCAGTAAACTCCTTTTCTTTCTTGAGAAGTGCTTTGCGAGCCTCCACCCATTTTTCTTCGGAAACAATCTTATTCATAGCCGTTCTATCCATAAAACAATAAAAGGCATTGCTCCCCTTGGGGAGGTTTATTTATAAGAAATGAAATAGTTATGTAATCTGCCATCCAAACCTAGACGCAGTAAGTTGGAGTTGTACAATGATATACTCAAGGCAATTACGGAGGAAATAACAAATGAGGATGATAGTGTGGCAAAACCCACAAGAGTACAGCTTCGCAGCAATCTTGCATACGATAAACTTGCCAGATATCTAGATGAGCTGGAAAACAAGAAAATGATATTGCAAAGTCCACTTGTGATAACCGAAAAAGGCAGAGACTTTCTACAAGACTATGATAGAATATCTAATTTTGTCCATGAAATAGGTATAAAATATTTAGATATATCTCCTGATGAAATGAAAGGAGGAGCTTAAAGGAAATATGGATACTAAAAATAAGAACAACTTAAAAAATTATCGCCCAATGAAATTTGTTGATCGAATGGAAAGAAATAAACACATTCTTCTTTTGTACGATGATCAAAAATATGCATACTGGATAATAGGTAGGTATTTTCACAACGGGTTTGCAAAAGGAGAATCATGTATTTTCTATACAACTGACAGACCTAAAATAATTGAAAAACAGCTATCTGCCTCGGGAATTGACGTAAGCTTATTCAAACAGAAAAATATGTTACGTATTCATGGAATAGATGGATCAGATGATAATAAACACGATATGCCTCATACTCTTGATCAGATGCGAGAAGAGTCCAAAAGAAGTATGAACCCCCCATATAGATTCGTTGGGGGAACAATAACTAATATAGGAACAAAAGAAGGAATGAAATTCAGCATTTTACTAGAAAAAACTGGGCACCAGCATTTTGACGAATTTAATTATTCTCAAATATGCTTTTACGATCTCTCTAAAATAGAGCCTACAAGAAAACATGAATGGATTAGTTCACTTTTGAGAAATCATCACTATGTTATTTATGCATCAGAACCAGATAAGGCAGTCGCATTTGAAACCGCGTTGCTTGAACAAGACGCTGATAGTAATAAGGACAATGTTAATTATTTTAATCACTAAGATTGTCGGGACAGCGGTGACAAGTGATTTGCAAAATTTTTGTAAATGACTCTAAATGTTCGTTAAGTTTTTTCAAGGAAACATACGCGCCAGCGGATTTAAGGAATTGCAAACAAGCCGTAGGTACAGGTATAAGTACAGCTACAGGTTTCTCTTCTAGGGATTGGATAAAGGAAATGGTACTCAAGGTAAATCACATGTTACAGTTGTTAGGGGTGATAAGTAGAAAAGCTATAGATTCTCAAGTGATTATACTGGCAATAAAAAGGATGTTGATGTTGGGGGCTACATTAGCTTTTAGTTCAAAATTTGATAAAACCGGAAACATCAGATCAGATCAGTATTAATGTTCAAAAAAATACTTGCTTAGTTACTTTGAATGTTGTTCGCAATACACCAACATGTTTAGATCTTATTATTTGTGACAAACTAACACGATCTTACCTTTGACTGAGCGTCGGGTATAACTCGTGATCTTACAAGATGCTGGGTGAAGAACGAAAGCGAATGAAGGAAGCTTCTCAAAATGTTAAGTAGGCTCCAAACTAAACAATTCCTTATGTTTGTCAATATAAGGCAACAATTCAGTTTCTATAATGTCTTTTGTATTAGTACCAACGTCAAATGATAATAGGAGGAAGAGACTGGCCACATGAGTATCTTTTACCACTATGGGAATAGTAGCACGAATTAGTTTATCGTACGTTCCGATCGAATGCCTAAGTATCCCCAATTTGCTTATAAAATCCTCTCTTATTGCAGCTCGTAATACGGCCTGTAACGCATAATGTTGGGTTTCTTCTTTTGTCATAATTGGTGTCAATCCTTCTCTGTAGGAAGTAGATAATAACGTGCCGAGATTATTTGCTATCCCTACGAACCGGATAGACTTGTTCATATGTAATACTTCATTGCATACTTGTATTAGTTGACTACGCGATGTTCTCGTAGGCAATTCACGATTATCAAATTAAATATAACATTACAACTATTTATTCAGTGAGTTAAGCTACCTTATTCAACTTAGTAGACATTAATTCTTTTTCATAATTTCTCGACTGTATTGTCCATAGATCGATGAAAATATATGGGTAGGTGCATCGCAATGCACTGCACTAGTGGTACTCCTTTATATATCACATATATGTACACTACAGAAAAATCTAGATTAATGAATACGACAAATTCGTTTCGTTACGCAGGTTTGAATCTGCATCCTATAATATACATGTGCTTTTATGCCTTTGTCACTTAAAATTGGATCTACACCAAATTCTTGAAATGAGGGATATTAGTATTGATATTCGAAGACAGAGTTAAAAAGAGGCATTCTAGAGTGTCAGGCACTGCATGATAAAGCGTTTAGAAACGCGGAAAGATGGTTCTACATTTTATAGTTCTAATAACAAAGACATCTCACTGCATTACTATGCAAACCCATCATTTTTATCAATCATTCTAATAATGAATAATATTGTATTGAAGAACATACTAAATCTAAACCATCAGAACAGAAAGATCTATAGTCGTAGCACTTGAACTCTTACTATGATGATGATATTCGCCAACT
>JAATVR010000077.1 GCA_014523665.1 Nitrososphaerales archaeon TH526 | reverse complement strand
TCTATCAAATAATTCTGTGTTTTCTTAGTCTTAGGAAGAAAAGGTTCTAGCTGCCCTTGAAACGAGCCTTGCAATTCTCAAGGGCTCAGGAATTTTTCCTTGTTTGATAAAACTATTCAGTATGTGGAGGCTTTTGGCAGAACTCATTCCCCAACTTCGAATATAGGCCGCCATTCCGGTTTTCAGGGTGATGCGTTCTCTATTTCCCAATTTCCTATACGCTTCGACTCGCCGGATCGCTTCAGATCTAGCAAATCTATCGAAAAATCTGTCTTCAATGCCCTGTGAATCTTTGTATGTTACCCCAATTACGGGTATCCCGGTCGTTTCAAGTATCTCTTCTCCTGCGACAACGTTGTATAGACTTATTATCAAACCATTGATCATTATGCAATTGACGTCGCTACGATCCAATTTCTTAAACATTGATATGATCTGCTTGGTGGCGTCGTCACCTCCAACCAATGCCCTTCCCAGGACGACTCCATCGATTAACATGTCACGACGTAAAACAACACCACCTAGGGTGGAAAAAGTCGAGTTTTTTGTGAAGCTCTCCGCAACTCCGAACACACGGACTCCTTTTTTTTCGGGATGAATTCTTTTGGGATGCTTTTCGCCTAATTCCATCGCTATCACTACAACTTATCAACCTCCCTATTAATAGAAGTTTTTCATCCCTGTAAGTCATTTTGTTTGGTTATATTGAATAATATTTTAGGGCAAAAGGCCGAAAGTAGGGTATACCACCAGATATATACACGGCTATAACACCGGACATAAACAGTTATATCCTATTATATAGGTACACTACACTACTATATGCTAGTATATATGTACGACGAAAAACAGTATAGAAGTGAGTGGTATAGACTACCAAGGTGTATACCATGGAGTACACATTCCTTATTCGATTGTACTTCGCTTTTTAAATGAACTGAAGGAGATATTCATAAGCCTTGTTAGCAGTTTCGATTGGATTATCCTGATAAGTGTACAGTTCAACTGTAATGAAACCTTGATATCCTATTGATCTTATAGCATCAAAAATTTCCTTAAAGTTAATGGATCCCATTCCTGGCAATAAATGATTATGTACCCTGTCACTAGAGATGTCAGCTAGGTGGAAGTGTCCTATATAGTCAGCAAGGTTATAAACAACATTAGCGGGATCCTCCCCCACACAAAAAAAATGTCCTAGATCACAATTTAATCCTATACTTTTCGAGTCAAAACTCTTCAGAAATTCTGTAATTTGTGACGAGTTTTCTATTATCAGCCCAGGTTCTGGTTCAACTAAGATCCTGACTTTTTCGGCCTCTGCGATCTTTATCGTGTTCTCAATATTTTTCGCAAAAAGCTTTACTAAATCTTTTTTTTGGCGTGCTTTAGTAGTATGGGGGCCTCCTCCCAGAGTAGAGATATTTTTTGCGCCAAGGAATCTCGCTGCTTTCAAACAATCGGTTGTATGCACTATCCGGATGTCTGTAGAATGCTTGTTTCTTTCGATCCAAGAAGGGTGATATACGTCACCAATTGCATAGAGAGTAAACGCATTTAAATTGGAAACCTTTAGATGTTGTTTTTCTAAAAAATTATTCAAACGCAAAAGACGTTGTTTGGGAAACAGCGGCGGATAAAGATGCGGAACATCGCAAAGAATTTCAACCCCTTCATATCCGATTGCTCCTATCTCCTTTATCGAATCCTCAAGTGAATATCGCTTGAAGGCGTTTGTGCTAAATGCTAGCTTCATGTGCCAATCTTCTCGATGCTTAATAAATTTCTTTATAACGCGAGCATTACTCCGCAAATTTTCCGGCATAATTTCCATAGGTTAGAGCCGAATGAAGCGTATCACAAAAATATCTGTTCGCGGTTAATGTAGAAGTCATAGTGAAAGTAAAGTGGATTTGGAAATTGAAAGTAAGAAGTTGAATCTCGAGGTTGCTGGCATGTCACTTAGAAATCCGGGGATTCTCGCATCAGGATTTCTTGGGATATCTCAAGCCATTTTTGAGAGAATCTATGATGAGGGAGCTGGAGCAGTGGTTAGCAAATCTATTAGTAAATATCCTATGGAAGGTTACAGAAATCCCACTATCGTAATAATTGAGAACAAGAGCTATATCAACGCGGTAGGGCTTTCCAATCCGGGATACGAAGCTTTTTTTGAAGAAGTTAAGGAGAATGACAGGGTTCCTCTAATAGTGAGCTTAGTTGGGTCAGACCCTTCAGATTTTGAAGTCATGACAAAAAAACTCAACAGGTCAAGTATTAATGGATTTGAAATAAACCTGTCTTGCCCTCACGTTCAAAAACTCGGAATGGAAGTGGGCGACGATCCGAAAATGGTGAAATCAATAGTTGAGACTACCAAATCCAATACAACGAAGCCAGTTTTCGTAAAAGTAGGAGTAGGAAATACGAATATACTTGATATCTCTCAAGCTGCCATTAATGCAGGCGCCGATGGAATCACCGCGATCAACACAATTAGAGCCATGAAAATTAGTATTGATAATTTCAATCCTATTCTAAGCAACAAGATCGGAGGTTTGTCGGGGAATTCAATTAAGCCAATCGCCATCAGGTGCGTTTATGAACTTTCAAAGAAATTCAATGTACCAATCATCGGATGTGGCGGAGTTTCGAATTGGGAAGATGCTGTAGAGTTCATGATTGCGGGTGCGACATCTTTTCAGGTGGGAACGGCTTTAGGCTATGATGGTATGAGTATTTTCAATGCCATAAATGGTGGGATAGTGAAATATCTGGATAAGAAAGGTTTTCAGAGTGTGAAGGAACTAATTGGTAGATCACACAAATACTGACATTCTTAGGTTTGTGCGAATAGAAAAGGTAATTGAAGAGACACCAACCATACGGACTATCATGTTTAAGGATGACTTCAGTGTAGCTTCCATGCCCGGACAATTCCTAATGGTGTGGATCCCGCGAGTCGAAGAGCTACCGATGAGTGTAGGGATTGAAAGTTTTGACAGTGATAAATTTGCAGCTGTCACAGTCAGGAAATATGGCTCTGGTTCGACAGCACTCTACCATAAACAAGTAGGGGAACAAATTGGTATAAGAGGCCCTTACGGAAATCATTTTTCCATACCCAAAAATCTCAGAAATGCACTCCTAATTGGAGGAGGCACTGGGTTAGTGCCACTTGTGAGGTTGTTCGGTGACCTTCTACATGAGCAAGTCAAATCTACATTAATCATGGGATCAAAGACCAAAAATGAAGTACTATTCGAGCACAAAGTTCAGAAGGTAGTAACCGAAAATAACCTTAATGATGATATTAGGTTTTCAACTGACGACGGAACTTATGGATTCAAAGGATCGACGGTGGACTTGGCTGAGTCAATCCTCCTTTCCAAAAGATTTGAGATAATCTATACGTGCGGACCCGAACTAATGATGAAAGAAGTTCAGAGGTTAGGTGAAAAATTTTCTATACCGGTTGAGGCTAGTCTAGAGAGATATATGAAATGTGCCATTGGGATATGCGGAAGCTGCTGTATTAACGATAGGTTAGTATGTCGGGATGGGACAATTTTCGATTCGCATCGCCTGAGGCAACTTACAGAATTTGGTGTTCGTTATCGGGATAAGAGTGGAAGAC
>JAATVR010000681.1 GCA_014523665.1 Nitrososphaerales archaeon TH526 | reverse complement strand
TTCGTTTGCTTTATTTCATGCAAATCGTAGATCCTCTTCATTACAATTAATTGAAATCTTCTGATTCATCCATATTCTGTAATCCGTTGCAGGGATATGCAAGGAATGTACACTTGAATAATAATAATAATAATACATGAGGTGTATTGCTCTAGATCTGTTAAAGTCAGTATTAACTCTATTATCACCATCTATTCGTCTAATGATAGTGGCAGAGATAAAAATAGATGAGTGTTACTAGTAAATTGTAGGGTAGTGCTGTCTATAATTAAAAGATTGTATGTATACGGGTGGCAACACATCTGGTCTTATAATGAACCTTGGAGAACCTCTGCAATAATGCGGCGGTCTTCCAATTTCGATATATATATGCATTTCTCACAAACCTTGTCTTTCCCCATTATTGCTGTATTATAATAATCCTGCATTTGTAGCAACCTTTATCTAAACAGGATTCGCTTCTTTTATTATGTCCCTTCAAACTGGCAAATAAGTCCAGAAAACGAGAAAAAGAAGCCACCTTTACGCCATCCAAGCAACGGGCCTTAATTTTTCAAGGAGGAGGAGCACTTGGAGCATACGAAGCTGGTGTATATAGAGTGCTATATGACTGGATTTCTAGATATTGAAAATAAGGATAAAAACATCTTCGATGTTATCGCAGGTACTTCAATAGGGGCAATTAATGGCGCCATTATTTTGAGTCATTTCTTGAACAAGAAAAAAGCTGATGTCAGTCAATCCTTGTCTGCATCTGAATATTGGAAGGGTTCGGCAGACATATTAGAAAAATTCTGGCAACAGGTACAAACAAAACATTTTTTCACTGATTGGGTTGATCTGAATTTCTGGCCATGGGATCTCTTTCACAATACAATCAAAACCATGAAAGAAGGCTGGAATAGTATGTTAGAAACAACAGAAGGTTCAATACCTAATATTCAGTATTATCCCTTAGTTAAAGAATGGTTTGACTTATTGCATTTTGCCTCAGAAGGGTGGGATATTCCTGCATCAGCAGAATCAGCCAGAAGATACTGGACTACTAGGACTCTTGGGGCACCAAATGTTGCTGCAGCTATTCCTCGCTACGATTTTAAATATGGAGATATTTCATCTGGCTTCAGATTCCGTGGAGAACAGAGTCGGTTGCCTTTCTGGATGATTCTCCCAACTTTCTCTTTAAAGGAGAGCTGCCAAAATTATATTAAGTTTCCAATCAAAACTGAATATAGCGAGAAGAGAAGTGAACCGCTCTTTTTATTGGTCAGCGTTGATGTGCAATCTGGAAACACAGTATCATTTGATAGCTATAACACCAAGACAGAATATGACGACTATGACGAATGGAAGGATTACAACAACAAACAAAAAGAAGAATACCATCATATTTTTGAATACCTAGAAGGTATAGGATGGGATCAGCTGAGTACCACTTTTTCAATGCCTGATCTTTATAGACATGTCGTATTAGAGGATAAACAATCCGGAAAGAAGCGCACTTTCTGGGATGGCGGTGTCTTGAGCAACACGCCTCTGCGAGAACTGATAGACAAGCACAAGGAATACTGGAAAAACGAAATTAGCGAAGAAAGATTGTGGAATGGAACAAAGCAAAAGGATGGAGAAAAAGGGGTTAAGATTCCTGCGCTCGATGTGTATATTGCTGATGTATGGCCAGCCAAACTAAAAGATGAGCCGGTCCCATCTGACAATGATTTCGTTGCGTCAAGAAAAACTGATTTGATTCTCCTTGATAAGACAGAATACGAAGAGAGTGTATCAAAAATGATAACTCAGCATATGCATTTGACTGAGGAACTAATAAGTATCTTAAATGACACGGACAATGCCGATAAAATAAAAAGTACTCTAGATAAACATATTATCGATAGCACATTTAATACAAAGGACACAAAAACATGTCGTGATCTGTTGAAAGGCAACTTTGACATAGACAGAGTAATGCGTATTGAACGCAAAGATGACCTATACAGTATGGGCTATGCTATGGCGGATTTTTCGGCTCGCAGTATGAATCAGTTACTAGAATTAGGAAAACGTGATACTCTTGATAAGTTGATTCGTAGTCTCAGGCGGGTGATAGATAATTTGCAAGAGACAATATTTGAGGACGATAAACCGCCTCGAATTTCAGATGAGACAAAGAATAGTTTACGGAATCATTTAGATAAAGCCATGAATTTGCTTCTAAGAGAGGAGTATGGTTACTACGACGGGATCATTAATCATCTTTATAACTTCGCAGCTGAAGTAGATAAAATGGAATTAGAAGGGCGGTTAAGTCATAATAAGGCCAATTTGCTCAGACCATAGAACGATATCCATCAGTGACAGACCTACCATTATGGTACAGTAACATTTGATAATTCTTGCATCTTAGTTCTTAACTAACCAATAATACTGTTAACAGCCAACCAGAGAATAGTATTCCTATTTACGTCAGACTCGCAATTTCTTCGACAATAATTAATAAGCTTGAATTAAGACGGATCAGAGTGTAATATTATATATGAACA